>CAJAFJ010000487.1 GCA_903938955.1 uncultured beta proteobacterium
ACGCCCAAAACCCTACCCGTGGTTAAAGGTCCCGCGTGCCCATGCTCGCAGGAAAGTCAAAAAACACGGTCACGACTGGGAGCCAAAGTAAGTGCCATTCTGCTTAAGCCAGATTCTTTTTGTAACGCGTTCAGCTTGTCCCAGGGGATGAGGTTGACGCGGTCGTACAGGTCCACGTGCCCCGCACCCGGCACAACAAGCAATTCTTTGGCGGGACCGGCCAGCCGATACGCTTCTTCGCTGAACTCCTTGGAATGGGCCTGATCGCCCGTGATGAACAGCATCGGACGCGGCGAGATCGTCTCAATGTCGGTGAACGGGTAAAAGTTCATGAACTTGACATTGCTGGTCAGCGTCGGGCGCGTCGTCACTTCAGGCGATGAACCTGCAGGCGTAAATTCGCCACGCGGGGTGCGGTAAAAGTCATAGAACTCGCGCTGAATCGGGTGGGTTTTTCCATTCAATACATGGTCAGTTCCGCCGGTGTATTTGATGTGCCCCCCCGTGAACTCCGCATAGCGCTGCTCAGCCGCGTCAGCCATGATCTGCTTGCGCTGTTCGAGCGTCTGCGAGTGGTTCAGCGCGTTGCGGTTGGCCGCGCCCATGTCGTACATGCTGACCGTCGCGATGGCCCGCATGCGCGGGTCGATCTTTGCTGCGCTGATGACGAAGCTGCCACTGCCACAAATGCCGAGAACACCGATGCGCGCCCTGTTCACGAATGACTGGGTGCCCAGGTAGTCCACCGCTGCGCTGAAAGCCTCAGCATAGATGTCCGGTGCAACGGCGTTGCGCGACTGCCCCTCGCTCTCGCCCCAGAACGACTGGTCGATGGCCAGGGTGACGAAGCCTTGTTCGGCCAGCTTCTGCGCATACAGGTTTGAGCTTTGCTCCTTCACCGCGCCCATCGGGTGGCCGACGATGATTGCCGGATGCGTGGCATGGCGGTCGAGGCCCTTGGGCGTGAACAGATTGCCGACAACCTTCATCTTGTATTGGTTGTTGAAAGCCACCTTTTGCGCGGTCACTTTCTCGCTCTTGAAGAAGTTGTTGGCACCATTGGACAGGTCTGGCACGGCCTTGTTGTCCGCTGCGAAAGCAGCGCGCCCAGCAACGGACATAACGCCCAGCGCCGCCACGCTGGTGCCAGCGGTCTTCAAAAATTCACGACGGTCAGGTGCTTGCTTGTTCATACAGAAATCTCCATGTGTGGTGTCATGGATGAGATCTTCGCAAAAGAAGCTTGCCTTGACTAGCTAATGAATGCTTAAAGAGCTTATTAGTCATGCTAATAAATAGCCCATGTAAAAATGAACCATGGTGAAACGAAATCTCAACGATCTTTTGTACTTTGTCACGGTGGCGCGGGAAGGCAGCTTCACCCGCGCTGCGGCGCTGCTGGGCGTGACCCAATCCGCACTGAGCCAGGCGATCAGTGGCCTGGAGACAAAACTCGAAATCAGGCTGCTCACACGCACCACGCGCAGTGTGTCACCTACTGCGGCCGGAGAGCGGCTTTTGCAAGCCATCGGCCACCGTTTTGATGAGATTGAAGCGGAAATGGACGTGTTGACGGCGTTGCGCGACAAGCCCGCTGGCACCGTGCGGATCACCTGTGGCGATCACATCGTGCGCACAACACTGCTGCCCAAGATCGCCCCGTTGTTGAGCGAGTTCCCCGACATCAAGGTCGAGTTCGACATCAACTATGGCTTCAGAGACATCGTGGCGGATCGTTTCGACGCAGGCGTGCGACTGGGCGACACCATTGACAAAGACATGATTGCGGTACCGATAGGCCCGAAGCTGCGGATGGCCGCGGTGGCCTCACCTGCGTATTTCACCAAGCATCCCGCGCCCAAGACACCTGCTGACCTGGTGGCGCACCGCTGCATCAACATGCGCTTTCCAACGCACGGTGGCTTGTACGTCTGGGAGTTTGAGCGCCGAGGCGCGAAGTTGAATGTCCGCGTTGATGGCCAGGTTGTGCTCAACAGCACGCCCCACATCGTGCTCGCGGCGCTTGAAGGATTAGGCATTGCATTCCTCCCGGAAGAAGAGTTCTCCCCGCACATCGAGGAGGGGCGGCTCGTTCGCGTGCTGCAGGACTGGTGTGCCCCCTTTGAAGGCTACTACCTCTACTATCCGAGCCGGCGACAACCCTCCCCAGCTTTCTCGCGCGTGGTCGATGCGCTGCGTTTCAGCGAGCGGAAGCCAAAATAGGGCTATTTCCGGCGCGAACGCGTCACTGGCCCACCGAATAGCTGCCTGTCGTGAACGGCTCTGATGGGTCTTCAGCGGTAGTAGCAACACAGGCTTCAGTGCGCAGTTCTTGTACCACCTGCATCACTTTATTTGACCATTTCGGGGAGGCGACATTTCTCTGCGGATGCTTATCGACCTTCATTCAGCGTGATCACGTCAGGCATTGAAAGTGGCACCAGAAACCGCCGGCACAGCACCAACTGCGTTTGGGCATCTTTCCCCCTGCGAAGCGCTCCAGTAAGCTCATTGGCAACGCTGCAGGTTGTATTGGCGGCATAAAACGACCTCTACCTAAATCTCAGAATGGGGTTCCCACGAATATCTCGCGCCACCAGTACCGCCACCGGTTTGGGTTGGGGGTGGCCGATCAGAAGAAACCCGCCAGCACTTGCGCACTTGCGCACTGGCGGGCCGTGGCGGAGGCCCCCAGCCGTGGCTTGACCCACTGACCAGTCTAAGGATGCCTCCATCCGTCCCGGTGTCAGAAGCACCGGGCAACTTCCCTTGGCAGGGAAACCTTAACTTTGTGGTCAGACCGCTGGCTCAAGCATCGGCCTGCTCACGACTGCACTGTAAAAGTGGCGCGCAAAGTCGCGTTGATATTTCACAAACAGCCGTGTTTTGCCGCCTTGTTTCAGCTTTAGTTCCCGGCGCCACCTTTCACAATGGAGCCAACGAGGAGATTCCATGGCACTGCAATACCAGCTCAAAGAGGGCAACTACCATTTGTACGACATGAGTACACCGGCCAGCAAGGTCACCGGTGAGCGCCGTTTGCGGCTCAAAACCGACACCGTGGCGATTGCCTTTGACGCCAGCACCGGCATGCTGCACGAGCATGGCAGCCCTTTGCGCATCCACTCCTGGGCCAGCACGGCGCGGCGTCGCTTGCGGGCCGCCGGTTCACTCGACAGCGCCAACGACATCGTGGTGGTGTCCGGCCCGCTACCCGTGGATGAGATCAACAAATGCCTGCAGATCACCGGCTACTGCCGACGGATGTTCACCCGTCTGGCAACGCTGCCGCACGGCAAGCTGATCGCGCGCCCGCACGCCGCGCATTAAGCCCGTTCAGTGATCAGCGGCGCGCCGCCTGCGGCCGGCCCGCTTCACGCGCCGTGAGCAAGGCGATGCCAATGCCACTGGCGGCAATCACCGCAATACCGACCCAGGCCAGCAGGTCGGGCACATGGTCAAACACCAGCCAGCCAAACAGGGTGGCGAAGGCGATTTGCATGTAGAGGTAAGGCGTCAGCACCGGCGCCGAGGCGCGCATGTAGGCGCGGATCAGCATCAGGTGGCCAAAGGTACCGGTCATGCCGATCACCAGAAACCACAGCCAGTGCGTGCCCACCACGCCGGAGTCCCAGTTCAGCACCGCCAGCGGGGTGGTGAAAAACGCCCCCACCAGGCCGGTGTAAAAGTGCGTGGTGTAAGGGTCTTCTTCGCCGCTCAAACGGCTCGTCAGCACCTGAAACCAGGCATAGGTGGCGATCATCAGCACCGGGTACAGCAGTGCCCAGCTGAACACCTGGCCACCCGGACGCACCACCAACAACACCCCCAGCAGCCCCACCACCATCAAGCCCCAGCGACGTGCCGACACCGAATTTTTGAACAGCCAGGCCGCCAGCGCGGTCGCCACCAGTGGCGACAGCATGACCATGGCGGTGAACTCGCCCACTGGCAAATGCTGCAAACCAAAGGCCGCGCAGCCGCTGGTCACCAGCAACAGCACGCCGCGCAACACCTGAAAGCGCGGGTTGGGCGTTTTCAGCAGGTCAACCCCTTGCAGCGGCAGCCGCATGACGAGCGTCACAGCCGCCTGAAACAGGTAGCGAAACCACAGCAACATCGTCACCGGCACCACGGCAGCGGCGTATTTGACGGTGGTGTCCATCACCGCAAACACCAGCGTCGCCAGCACGATCAGCAAGATGCCGACGCCCTGGCGCGAGCGCCAGAACGAGGGGGCGGGCACGGTCGTCACCGGGTCAGGGCTCACTGTGGCGCCGGGCCAGCGTCAGCCACGGCCGACGAACGGCATGTTGGTCGCCATCACGGTGTGGAACAAGACGTTGGCTGCCAGCGGCAGGTTGGCCATGTAGAGCACTGACTGGCCGACGATGGCCACGTCCATCAGCGGCTCCACGGCGCTGCTGCCGTTGGCTTGCAGAATGCCGGTGGCCTTCTTCTGCGCCATCTCGGTGGCGGCATTGCCGATGTCGATCTGGCCGACGGCGATGTTGTACTTGCGGCCATCGAGCGCGCCGCATTTGGTCAGCCCCTGCACCGCGTGTTTGGTGGCACTGTAGGGCATGGAGTTGGGGCGCGGCGTGGTGGCCGAGATCGAGCCGTTGTTGATGATGCGCCCGCCCTGGGGCGTCTGCGCCTTCATCACCCGGAACGCCTGCTGCAGGCACAAAAACATGCCGGTCAGGTTCACATCCACCACGTTTTGCCACTGCGCCAGCGTGAGGTCTTCCAGCGGAATACCGGGCGCACTGACGCCGGCGTTGTTGAACAGCACATCGACCCGGCCAAAGGTGTGCACGGCCGCCTCGAACAGCGCCTGCACAGACGCGGGATGGGTCACATCGGTCGGCACCGCCAGCGCCCGCTCCGCCGCTCCGCTCTCGGCGATCACCGCTTGCAGGGGTTCCGGGCGGCGCCCGGCGAGCACCACGCGGTAGCCGTCTTTCAACAGCGCCAGCGCGGCGGCTTTGCCAATGCCGGAACCGGCGCCGGTCACGATCGCTACTTTGGAGTTTGAAGTCATTTTTGGGTATTTCTGAAAAAGGGGTCAGGCCGGCAACACCGGGGTGGCGCTCGGGCTCAAGCCGTTGAGCGTGTTGAAGGTGCTCAGCAGGTGCGGCACAAATTGTGTGGTGTAACCGAGGTTACCCGCCACCGTGTAGCTGTTGTGCACCGCGTTACTGAGGAAGGAGACGCTGCGCGCTTCGCTGCTCATGCGGGTGTAGTACTGCATGTCCTTGTGGGCGTTGGCCAGCGAGAAACGGAACAGCTGGTCGTTGCCCTCCAGCACAAACGGGCGCAGGCGCTGGAAGGCGGTGCTGTTGGCGCCGCCGGAGGCGATCACGTCGCACAACACCTCAAGGTTCACGCCGGTCTTGCTGGCGCACGAAAACGCCTCGGCCAGAATGGCGGCATTGCCCAGCACCACAAACTGGTGCAGCAGCTTGGTGGTGTGCCCGGCCCCGACCAAGCCGCAGTAAAAGATGTTTTTGGCAAACGTGGTGAACACCGGGCGCACCCCTTCCAGCACGGCGGGTTCGCCGCCGACCAGCAGGTTGAGCGAACCTTCGTCAGCGTCTTTGGGCGTGCCGGTCAGGGCGGCGTCCAGAAACTGGCCGCCTTGGGCCTCAATCGCCGCCGCCACGCGCCGGGTCGAATCGGGCTGCGAGGTGGAGCAGTCCACCACCACGCAGCCGGGTTTCAGGCCGTGCAACACGCCGTGGTCTGAAAACACCACGTCTTCGACTTGCGGGGAACCGGTGACGCAGAGGATCAGCACGTCCACCGCGGCGGCCACCTCAGCCGCCGTTTTGCAGGGCGTGGCGCCGGCCGCCAGCAGCGCGGCGCAGCGCACTTCGTCTTTGGGTTTGCGAATCAGCAAGGCGACCGGGTGCCCCTTTGCCAGCGCATGTTTGGCCATGCCGCGGCCCATCATGCCCAGGCCGATAAATCCAACGGTGTGCGTCATGGTGTTGGCTCCTGCGCGTTACAGATAAGGCTTGAGCCAGCCCAGCCCGGCCGATGTGCCGCCGGCCACCAAGCCCGCTTTGGGCCGGTATTCACAACCGACCCAACCGTCGTAACCCAGTTCGTCCAGCACCTCGAAAAGATAGGGGTAGTTCAACTCGCCCAGATCGGGCTCGTGGCGCTGCGGCACCCCGGCGATCTGCAGGTGGCCGACGTTGCCGGTGGGCAGGTACTGGCGCAGCTTCATGGCCAGGTCGCCTTCGGTGATCTGGCAGTGGTAGAGGTCCATCTGCACCTTGAGGTTGGTCGCGCCGACATCGGCCACGATCTGGTGCGCCTGGTCCTGGCGGTTCAGGTAAAAGCCGGGCATGTCGCGCAGGTTGATCGGTTCGATCAGCACGTTCACACCGTGCGCCGCAGCCTGTGCGGCGGCCCAGCGCAGGTTGCCGAGGTAGGTCGGGTAGAGCGATTCGCGGTCGTGGCCTGCGGGCAGCAGCCCGGCCATGACGTGGACGCGCGGGCAGTTCAGCGCGGCGGCATAGTCCAGTGCCAGGGCAAAGCCGGTGCGGAACTCGGCTTCGCGCCCGGGCAGGCAGGCCAGGCCGCGCTCGCCGGCATCCCAGTCGCCGGGCGGGGCGTTGAACAGCACTTGCTGCAGGCCATGCGCCTGCAGTCGGGCGGCGATCTCGCTGCGTTCAAACGCGTAGGGAAACAAGTACTCAACGGCCTTGAAGCCGTCTTGTGCGGCGGCCTCGAAACGGTCTAAAAAGGCCAGCTCGGGGTAGAGCATGGACAGGTTGGCGGCAAATTGGGGCATGGGTGGGTTACCAGTGGGCGCCAAAGGTCTGGCGCAGTTCGTTGATTTGAAATTCGGTCAGCGGCTCGGGCGCCACAGCGCTGAGGCTCACCAGCCGGGCGGTTTCTTCCAGTTCTTCCAGCATCGCCATGGCGGCGGCGGGTGAATCGTGCCAGACGTTGGGGCCCAGGCGCGCCTGCATCACGGCGCGGATCGGAGTGCCGGCCTGGCCGTAGTGGGCAATCGCCTGCGCCACTTGCTGCGCGGCCTCGGGTGCGCCGGGGCGGTGGTAGGGCATGACCGGCACATGGCCGACCTTCATGACGAAGTAAGGCGTGACCGCCGGCAACAGTTCGGGCCAGAGGGCGGCTGGCGCGGGCGCCGGGCGGCGCGGCAAGGTCAACGCCACGCAGTGGGTGCTGTGGGTGTGGATCACACACCGGGGTTTTGAGCCCACCAGCCCCGCCGCCCAGTAAATGGACGCATGCAGCGCGATGGTTTTGCTGGCGCGGTCGCCGCTGAGCTGCTGGGCCTCACCGTCCAGCCGGGCCAGTCGGGCGGGCTCCAGAAAGCCCAGGCAGGCATCGGTGGGGGTAATCAAATACCCACCGCCTTCGGACTCGTCCAGTTGCACGCTGATATTGCCCGCCGTGGCGTGCACGTAGCCGCGCTCAAAC
>CAJAFJ010000488.1 GCA_903938955.1 uncultured beta proteobacterium
ACCCGGCGCAGCAGCCGGTTGGCAATGCGCGGTGTGCCGCGTGAGCGCCGGGCAATCTCGTAGCCGCCCTTGTCGTTGGTTGGCACCTTGAGCAGCCCGGCGCTGCGCCGCACGATCAGCGCCAACTCATCGGCCGAGTAAAACTCCAGCCGCGCCACGATGCCAAAGCGGTCGCGCAGCGTGGTAATTGGGGTAATTGGGGTCAGATTCCAATTAACAGTGCAAATCGCCCGACGGTAGCCCCCATTAGGCGATTTGATACATAAACAGGCTGAAATTCATGGGTTTTGGCTCGGGTCCGCCATGGCACTTTCAGCGCCCGGCAGCATGCCTGCCTGCGCCAACAGGTCGCGCAAAGCGGTGTCTTCCAGCGCATAGACGCCGCGTGAGGCGCGCCAGACCAGGGCTTTTTCTTGCAGGGCAGTCAGGGCTTGTTGCACATTGGGAACGTCTGCCTTGGTGGTCGAGTTGGGGGCCATGGTGTCGAGCAGGTTTTGGTAGGCGCCCATCGTGTCGGTCTCAAAAGGTGCGTAGGCTGGCCCTTTGCTGGCCAGCACGCACAGCACGGCCGATTGCAATGGGGTCAGGCTGTGGACGACACGCAGTTGCTCGGCGTTGCTGGCCTCGATCTGCTCTTCGACCGCGAGCGAAAAGCGCTCTGGCACGGCTTCTGGCTGCAGCTCAAAATCAAAGCGCAGCGCGTCAGCGGCAGCGCCCAGCATCTCGGGGCGAAACGAGGCGCGCGCAAACAGCGCATAAACCACGTCAGCGTTCAAGGTAGCGGGCAGCCTGACCTGTTCACAAAACCACTGGACGTAGTCTTTGCCCAAAGCGGGGAATTTGACCAGGGGGGCGCCGAAAAACGCTTGCTCTTTGCTGTTGCGTAGCATGGCCAGTTTGTCCTGGTTGGAGCCGGTGGCCACCACGCGCAGTCCATGGTGGCGGCTGCTGTTGAGTTCGTCGCGGGCGGCTTTGAGGGCGAACAGGGCGTCAGAACCACTCTCGGAGGTGATGGCGTGCTGGGCTTCGTCAATGATGAGCACGATGGTTTTTTGAGTCTCGTCCGACAAGGCCGCCAGGGCGCTGGCGAGGGACACGCCACTGGCGCCCCCAGCGCCTGCAGCGATACCGACGCGGTCCAATGAGAAGGACAGGCCGCCAACATTGACCTTGTCCATGCCAGACGAGCGCGCCAGGCGTGCCACCACCCCTTCGTGTTTGGCCAATTCAGCGCGCACGGCGGCAATGATGACCATGCCGGGGTCGGCTTTGCGGTTTTCCCACAGGTCGGCATACAGCACCAGGGCGTCTTGGGCTTGCAGCGCGGGGCGCAGGTCTTCGCGTAAAAACGTGGATTTGCCGGTGCGCCGAGGTGCAGCCAGAAACAGACCGGAACTGGAGGCCGAGCCCGGTGAAATATGCAAAATCTTGTCGGCCATGTCGGCGGCGAGCCGGGTGCGGTGGAAAAAGTTTTGCATAGTGAAGGGGCCGGTGGCTGTGGGTTGGGGGGCGCGAGTGGCTGGCTTTATGGTTGATTATAGTTTTCTATAGTTCTTTATAGATTGGCGTTGAGGGTACGCTAAATCAAGCATTCTGGGTAATTGGGGGTCAGATTCCTATTAACCTTCACAGCGGTCGTTTTGTTGTCACTTGAACGTGCGACCAACGTGACACCATTTTTTGTGCGTTTCGTGTTCCCCAACGGGTCCAAAAATCAAGGAGGTTCAAACCCCAAACAGATCCTCGCCCTTATTAGGCGGCGTCACACCCAAGTGCCGGTAGGCGGCCAGCGTGGCAATGCGGCCACGCGGGGTGCGCTGCAAATAGCCCTGCTGAATCAGATACGGCTCAATCACGTCTTCGATGGTTTCGCGCTCTTCGCCAATGCTGGCGGCAATGTTGTCCAGCCCGACCGGACCGCCGTCAAAGCGGTGGATCACGGCTTCCAGCAACTTGCGGTCCATCAAGTCGAAGCCCTGCGGGTCAACGTCCAGCATGGCGAGTGCGCGGTTGGCAATCTCCAGCGTGATCTCGCCGGCACCCTTGACATCGGCGTAATCGCGCACCCGGCGCAGCAGCCGGTTGGCAATGCGCGGTGTGCCGCGTGAGCGCCGGGCAATCTCGTAGCCGCCCTTGTCGTTGGTTG
>CAJAFJ010000489.1 GCA_903938955.1 uncultured beta proteobacterium
CCGCCGCCAGGCCGCGTGCCCGGGCCAGCGTGGCACCAACCATGATGCTGCCCGTCGCCACTTCATCCGCCGGCCGCGCCATGAAGGTGTAGTTGGCATTCACCACGGGGTCGTAGTAATAACCCCAAAGCCGGCCTTCCTGTTTTTGAACACCGCGAATACGACCAATTTTTTCAATGTAGCCAGGCGGGATCAGGTCATGCCGACCGGCCACCATGCGTTGCAAAATCACCTCCGGCGAACCAGCCAGCACAAACGTCGCTTCACTGCGCAACGCCTGAGTAAATAGCGCCAGCGAGGCGAGGACAAAGACGAGCACGCTGTAGGCAAGCAGCAGCCCGAAGTTCTTGGTTTTACGCCGGGCCAGCGAGGCCAGCGTGAAATCAATCAGATGACGTTGTTTTTCCAGCCAGACGTTCATGGGGTTTATTCAGGTGAGCCGGCGGCGAAATCAGCGAACCGGTGGGGAAGTGATCGAAGGCGCCGGGGTGATCCTGCAAGGCAGAATGCAGGTCGGCCTGCGAAGGATGGCGGGTGTAACGGGACTCACTGAATAGTGCCAGATCGGTCAGGCCCAATTGAGTGACCAAAGCTCGATTGCTAAGCAGGCGCGACTGATCTGTTACGGTCAACTGCCAAGAATGGGCAAAAATTAGCACGAACAACAAACCAAGCAGCGCCAGCAAGATGAATGCAAAGGTTGAGGGGCGACGCACTAGAGCAGCTTTCTGATGGTAGCGAGCAACTTGTCGGTCGTTACACCAAGATCAAGGACAGCCGCCAGTTTACCGTCGGTATCGACCACATAAGTCGACACGGTGTGATCCACCGCATAGCTGCCATCGGCCTTGGCTGGCTGCTTGATATAACCGGCACCGAAAGCCTTGGCAAGGCTGGCAATTTCAGCCGTTGTACCGGTGACGCCGATCATTTCACCATGGAAAAAAGCGGTGTATTCCTTGAGATGCTTGACGCTGTCACGCTCCGGATCAACCGAAATCATGATCAGTTTGACCCGTTTGCGCTCTTCCGGGGTCAAGGCATTCAGCGCTTGGCCGCCAGCAGCAAGCGAAGCCGGACAAATGTCCGGGCAATTGGTGTAGCCAAAATAAACCAGCATGACCTTGCCGCGAAAACTGCGCGAATCGACCGGCCCATCGGCGGATTGCAGAACAAAATCACCGCCTGGCGGTAGTTTAGGGTCGCGTGCTTGCTGGCAACCGAGCAACGCCGCCATCACAAGGGCGACGGCAATCAAGGCAAATTTTTTCATGATCCGAAAAAGCAAAAGGCAGACGCGCAGTCTGCCCCAACTCTCAAATTAGAGAAACCGCATATATCAAAAACGGTTAGCCGCCCGCATCAGCGCACCACGCAGCGCAATGGTCAAACTGGAACCCATGCCGATGCGTTGCGCAACCGCCGGCAAAATAATCAGTGAGGCCAGCGCAAATCCGGCACCGAGCAACAAGGATGCCATTTCTGGCTGATTTTCTTTGGTCTGATTGGTGTTCATGGCGTCTCCCCCGCGATGAATGGCATCCTACCGACATTCCTGCGCGTCCGGAATGCGACATATTGCCGCACCCTGTCGCAGACTATGCCGCAGCCAGATTGAC
>CAJAFJ010000490.1 GCA_903938955.1 uncultured beta proteobacterium
CCCTTCGGCAAGAAGATGCACGACAAGCTGCAGGAAAAAGGCATTGTGGGCTTGGCCTACTGGGAGCTTGGCTTTCGCAACATGACCAACTCCAAGCGCGCTATCACCAAGGTGGAAGACCTGGCCGGCCTGAAGATTCGTGTCATCCCTAACCCGATCAACCTGGACTGGGTCAAGGCACTGGACGCCAACCCGACACCGATGGCGTTTGGCGAGGTCTACGGCGCGATGGAATCCAAAGCCATTGACGGTCAGGAAAACCCGCTCAACGTGATTCTGGCCAACAAATTTGCAGAAGTGCAAAAGCACCTGACGCTGACCAACCACGTGTACAACCCCCAATCGGTCATCATGAGCAAAAAGTTCTGGGACGGTCTGAACGCAGCTGAGAAAAAAATCATCAGCGATGCCGCTACCGAAGCAACCCAGACACAGCGCAAAGTGGCGCGTGATGCTGCCAGCGGCAACCTCGAAGATCTGAAGAAAGCCGGCATGCAGGTCACCGAATTGCCCGCCGCTGAAATGGCGAAACTGCGCGACAAGATGAAGCCTGTCATTGCCAAGTACTCTGCCAACGTGGGCGAAGCCACCGTCAATGAAATGATGGCTGAACTCGCCAAGCAGCGCAGGTAAAGCATTCGGGTCCAGCACGCCCATTTCGGGTAGGCTGGGCCCCTTGCATTCACCATGACCCCAACGCGTATCGCCATTGTAGGCGCAGGCTATATCGGCCAGGCCCACATGGCTGTGGCCCAGGCCAGCGCGAGCGTCGTGTTGTCGGCGATTGTCGATCCCTCGCCGGCTGCCGCAGATGTTGCGGCTCAGGCCGGCGTTCCCCTTTACCAGAGCCTTGAAGAATTACTGGCCAGAGACAGACCCGATGGTCTAGTTCTGGCAACACCGAATCCCTTGCATGTGCCGCAGGCGCTGCAATGCATCACGGCCAAGCTGCCGATCCTGCTTGAAAAACCGATCGCCACCACCGTTGCCGAAGGTGCGCAACTGGTGCAGCGAGTCAAAGAAACCGGCGCCCGTGTGCTGATAGGCCACCACCGCGCGCACAGCCCCATCATGGCCAAGGCGTCTGAGGTGATCGCCTCCGGCAAACTCGGCCAGTTGGTGGCCGTGATGGGTAGCGCGACCTTTCTCAAGCCCGACCACTATTTTTCTGATGCACCCTGGCGCCGCGAGGCCGGAGCCGGCCCGATCTTGCTGAACATGATTCACGAGGTACACAACCTGCGCATGTTGTGCGGCGACATTGTGGCTGTGCAGGCGTTTGCCTCGCATGCCACGCGTGGCTTTCCGGTAGAAGATACGGTGGCCATCAACCTGCGCTTTGCCAGCGGTGTCCTTGGTACGTTTTTGTTGTCTGACACCGCGGCCAGTGCGCGCAGCTGGGAACAGACCAGCCGCGAAAATAAGGCCTACGCGAGCTATGACGACGAAGACTGCTACGTCATCACCGGCACCAACGGCAGCCTGTCGGTGCCGACCATGCGACTGAAAACTTACCCGCGGCCGCAAGACCGTTCATGGTGGAAAGAATTTGAAGTCGATGTGGTCGACATGGTGCGTGACGATCCGCTCAAACACCAGATGGAACACTTCGGCTGCGTTGTGCGGGGCGAGGCCGAGCCGCTGGTAAGTGCGCAAGATGGTTTGCTC
>CAJAFJ010000491.1 GCA_903938955.1 uncultured beta proteobacterium
GGGCGCGGCGTTGGGCGTAGACAGAAGCCGGTGTGGAGAGGTTCATGGCGGGGTGGTTTTCTAGCTAAACAGACCCTATTAAAACGGATTTTCGATCCCCTTAGAATCGGACTGCCCGGGCCAGCAGCGCGGGCATTTTTTTGTCTCCAGGTGCCTGCGCGAGCGGGAGAATCGGGAATGCGGTGCAAGACCGCAACGTGCCCAACGCTGTAAGGGAAACTGCCGCAACAACACGCCACTGGTTCATCCGGGAAGGCGTTGCGGTGGGTTGATTCCGAGTCAGAAGACCGGCCTGCGAGACTTTTTCACGGCGGTCAGGCCAAGGCCGCTGAACATTCTTCTGAAGGGGACTTGATGAAGATCGCCACACCCGGCCACCAGGCCGACCATGCGTTTTCCGAGGCGGCACGCGCCGCTGTTTACCACGCGATATTTTCACGGCGCGATGTGCGCGGCCAGTTTTTACCCGACCCGGTGCCCGATGAGGTACTGGCGCGGGTGTTGACGGCGGCGCATTTTGCCCCGTCGGTGGGCTACATGCAGCCCTGGAGTTTTGTTGTCGTGCGCGATGCGGCCGTGAAGGACAAGATGCACGCCGCGTTTCGGGAGGCCAACGCCGAGGCGCTCGACCTGTTTGAAGCCAAACAGCAGGCGATCTACCGTGAGCTCAAGCTCGAAGGCATCCGCGAAGCCCCCATCAACCTGTGCATCACTTGCGACCGGGACCGGGCCGGCCCGGTGGTGCTGGGGCGCACCCACAACAAGGCCATGGACATTTACAGCACGGTCTGTGCCGTGCAAAACCTCTGGCTGGCGGCGCGGGCCGAGGGGCTGGGCGTGGGCTGGGTCAGTATTTTCGACAAAGCCGCGTTGCGCGACACGCTGGCGCTGCCCGACCGCATTGTGCCGATTGCCTATCTGTGCGTGGGCTATGTCAGCCATTTTTATGACCAGCCGGAGTTGGAGGCGGCGGGCTGGCGTGAGCGCCTGCCGCTCGACGATCTGCTGCATTTTGATCGCTGGGGCGACGACGGTGATGGAGCGGCTGAAGCGCTGCGTCAACAAGTGCGCCAGGCGCAGGCAAAGGCCACGCGCGGCGGCACGTTTTAACCGGCCTTAACCGGTTTTAGCGGGCCGTGGCCGGCGCTGAAAATGCTCACAAGTTCAGCGCCTGCAGCCGTTCTGGCGTGCCCACATCGGTCCATTCCCCCGTGTACAACTCGGCCGACACCTGGCCCTGCGCCATGGCGGCACGCAACAGCGGCGCCAGCGGGGCTTTGACGCCCGTGGCATTGCCCGCCGCGATGTTGCACCACGGCGGCGCGAACAGGGCGCGGCAGTACAGGCCGATGGTGCTGTAGGTATAACGCGGTTGCGGGTCGTTCTGCGGCAGGTTCAGTGCCAGCGCTGCGCGGTCGCCGGGCTGGGCGGACAGGCCAAAGTCGCCTTTGGGGTTGTGCACCGGGTTTGGCACCAGCCAGAGATGGGCCAGTTGGCCGCTGGCCACAAAGCGCTCGACCGCCGCCTGACTGAACTCGAAGCCGGGTACAAACACATCGCCTGCCAGCACCCAGAACACCTCCGCATGGGGGCCGGTCGCATCTGTTGGGCACAGCAAGGGTAAGGCCCGTGCAATGCCGCCGGCGGTTTCCAGCGCGCCGCCAAAGTCTTGTCCTTCGTGCGAGTAGTGGAGGTCAAGTGGCGCGGATGCTGGCTGTTGCACTGCATCAGGCTTGAAGTAATCCGCAATCTGCTGCCCGAGCCAGGCGGTGTTGACCACCACCCGGCGAAAGCCACCGCGCCCCAGCGCTTCCAGGTGCCATTGCATCAGCGGCTTGCCGCGAACCGGCAGCAGGGGTTTGGGCGTGGTGTCGGTCAGCGGGCGCATGCGTTCGCCGCGACCGGCGGCCAGCAGCATGGCGGAAATGGGTGGTTGAGTCATAGTAGGTTTCTGTTTTTGTGACGTGCGGTCAGGGCGCAGCCGGCACTATAGAGCGCATCTTCGGTCGGCTTCTTGGCGTGCAAAAAAACGGTCGTTGGGCCGCGCCCGGTAAAATCCGCGGTTTCCTCCCTTTCCCCACCAGAACTATCCCGGAGTTGGCACAGATGGCTGATACAGAACAAACGCAAGCAGTAGAACAAGTCGAACAGGCCGCCGCCCCCAGCAGCCCTAAAACGACAAGCCAAACCGACATGGCCAACGCCATTCGCGCCCTGACGATGGACGCCGTGCAAGCGGCCAATTCCGGCCACCCCGGTGCGCCTTTGGGCATGGCCGACATGGCCGTCGCCCTGTGGGGATCCCACCTTAAACACAACCCGACCAACCCGAACTGGCTGGACCGTGACCGTTTTGTGCTGTCCAACGGCCATGCCTCGATGCTGCTGTACTCGGTGCTGCACCTGACTGGCTACAAATTGCCCATGGCCGAACTGAAGAAATTCCGCCAGCTGCACAGCAAAACCCCTGGCCACCCTGAAGTGGACGTGAC
>CAJAFJ010000492.1 GCA_903938955.1 uncultured beta proteobacterium
AGCGACTGCGTCGCAGGCGCGTAATGGCTCCGCTGGCGGCCGCGCAGACTGAGCCCATGAGGCACTGAACCTGCCCGTACACTTTCATCCGTTTGTGATGAAAGGGCGTTCTTATGTCGGAACCATCAACCTCAGTCTGCGTGCGGCAGTTTCGCCAGGTTTTGCTCTGGCCCTTGCGGCTGATGCCGGTGCGCGGCTCCGAAGGTCACCATGCCAAACCCTGGCAGTTGCTGGCCGACATGGGCGATGCCTCTCCCTGGCGCGAGGTGGTGGACGAATACACCGGCGACAGCGGACGCTTCCAGGAGCGCCACTACAACGAATTTGTCACCTTTTTGCCCTATGTACAGCGCTTTCTCTATGGCGAGGGGCGCAGCCAGTCTGGCGGTGCCACCGGCTCACCCATGCGGGTGTTTCGCCGTGGCGATGTGCGGGCCGTGCGTGCCATCACGCAACCGGGCGCGCCCGCCGTCACGCTCGATGTAGCGCATGTGGACCTTTACTTTTTTCTCGACCTCGATCTGGTGCTGCTCAATGTCGAAGTCAGCGCCAACAACCTCACGCTGCCCCAGGCGCAAGAACTGATGTACCGCTTTGGCCGCGGCTACCCGGCCAGCTGGAATGCCGCCGGGCAGGCCCAGCACTGCCTGTCCAGCGCCGAATGGCTGGGCCACGACGGGCAGGTGCTGGCCCAGTCCGATGCCAATCAGCGCGAACTGTTCATGGCCCACGTCAGCCGCCACCGCGCACCGCGCATCGCCGCCCACTGGGCCTGGCTGCTGGAGCCGCTGGTGGGCGACCATTCCGACCGGCCCGGCGTGCTGCGCTACCGGCAGATCGAGTACTACCGCATGCCGCAACTCAATTACTTGGCGGTGGACAAGCCGCAGGCCCTGAGCCGCAGCGACTTCATCCGCCTCGGGCTCGTCACCGGGGCGGCCCCGTGCGGCACGGATGCTGGTCTGCCTTATGCCGAGCCGCATCTGGCGGACTTTGAAAAAACCTTTTGCTACGACCGGTTCTGGACCGACAACGGCGCCGCGCCCCACACCCGCTACCTGTGCAGCGGCCATGCGATGGTGGTGGTGGGCGACGCCAACAGCCCGTTTTACGTCTGCCGCGAGCGTGGTGTGCTGGCCCAGTTCCGGCATCAGCACTTTTTGCTGTTTTTGATTACGCACTTCCAGAAAGCAGCGCTGCTGATGTTCTCGGACCGGCTGGCCGAAGCGCTGAAGAACCTCGACATTGCCGACGCCGCCAGCGTGCGCAGCTTCAAGCGCACCATCCGCGACTCTTTTGCCGGGTTTTTGCGCTTTACCCACCGCTACTGGTTTCATGAAGTGTCCGAACAGGCCCAGGTGCGCGCCCTGTTCCGCATGAACGCCGCCCACCTAGGGCTGGACCCGCTCTACACCGAGGTCAAGGAGCGCATTGCCGAAATGAACCAGTACCTGGAGGCCGACAGCCTGCGCCGCCAGGCCAACACCGTGGTGCGGTTGACGGTGGTCACCATCTTTGGCCTGATCGGCACTATTACCACCGGCTTTCTGGGCATGAACCTGCTGGCCGAAGCCGACGCACCCATGGAGCGCAAGTTGTGGATTTTTGCCATTGTGTTTGTGCTGACCACGGCGCTCACCGTGTACACCATGACCAAGTCCAAACGCCTGTCTGACTTTCTGGATGTGCTGTCTGACGAACGCGCCAGCACCTGGCAAAAGTGCAAGGCATTGGCACTGGTGTGGCGCAAGGATGGGGCGTGACAAGCCAGTTCACACCGGGTGCCAATTTTCAGGTGTGGAGTCTGTGAGCGGCGAAAATGAGCCGGATGCAAGTACTAATTTATAGTAATTCGCCGCGCAGTGAGTAAGAGCGAGTCTCGGTAATCTTCACATCCACCAACTGCCCGATCAACTCAGGCTGCCCGACAAAGTTCACCACCCGGTTGCATTCGGTGCGGCCCATCAGTTCGGCGGCATCGCGTTTGGACGGACCTTCCACCAGAATGCGCTGCACCGTGTTCAAGCGGCTCTCAGAGATATTCTTGATGCTGTCGTTGATGACCGATTGCAGGTGTTGCAAGCGGCGCAGCTTGACTTCATGCGGCGTGTCGTCATGCAGGTTGGCGGCCGGCGTACCGGGGCGCGGGCTGAAGATAAAGCTGAACGAGTTGTCAAAGCCCACATCGTCAATCAGCTTCATCATCTTGCCAAAATCGTCTTCGGTCTCGCCGGGGAAGCCGACGATAAAGTCGCTGCTCATCGCCATGTCGGGCCGAATGGCGCGCAGCTTGCGCACGGTTGATTTGTATTCCATCGCGGTGTAACCGCGTTTCATGGCCATCAGGATGCGGTCCGAGCCATGTTGCACCGGCAAGTGCAGGTGGCTGACCAACTTCGGGATTTTGTCGTAAGCGGCAATCAGTGACGGTGTGAACTCGTTCGGGTGGCTGGTCATGTAGCGGATGCGCTCAATGCCGGGAATGTCGGCCACGTACTCCAGCAGGGTGGCAAAGTCGGCCATCTCGGGGCTGAGCGCGTTGACATCGCCGATCATGCGGGCGCGGTAGGCGTTGACGTTTTGCCCCAGCAGCGTGATTTCCTTCACGCCCTGGTCGGCCAGCCCGGCCACTTCGACCAGCACATCCTCAAACGGGCGCGACACCTCTTCGCCCCGGGTGTACGGCACCACGCAGTAGCTGCAGTACTTGGAGCAGCCTTCCATCACGCTCACAAACGCGGTGGCACCTTCCACCCGGGCTGGTGGCAGGTGGTCGAATTTTTCGATTTCAGGAAAACTGATATCGACTTGCGAGCGGTTTTGCAGGCTCCGTTCTGCCAGCATTTGCGGCAGGCGGTGCAGGGTTTGCGGGCCAAACA
>CAJAFJ010000493.1 GCA_903938955.1 uncultured beta proteobacterium
GAGCTGCACATTCGCCACATGCCGGGCGGTCTTTTTACCGACCAGGTGTTTGGCACCTTGAAAGAAAAAGACATTCTGCGCATTGAAGGCCCGTATGGCAGTTTCTTCCTGCGTGAAGACAGCCAAAGACCGATCGTTTTTCTGGCCTCCGGCACCGGGTTTGCCCCGATCAAGGCCATCATTGAACACATGCAGTTCAAAGGCATCACCCGCCCCGCCACGTTGTACTGGGGCGGTCGTCATCCGTCGGATTTGTACATGGACGCCTGGATCAAGGCCCAACTGGCCGTGATGCCCAACCTGCGCTACGTGCCGGTGGTGTCCGACGCCTTGCCACCAGACGGCTGGACCGGCCGCACCGGCTTTGTTCACCAGGCGGTGCTGCAAGACACGCCCGATCTGTCGGCCTGTCAGGTCTACGCCTGCGGTGCGCCTATCGTGGTGGACTCGGCCCAGGCCGCCTACATACAGGCGGGCCTGCCGACCGATGAGTTTTATGCTGACGCGTTCGTCACCGAGGCGGACAAAGCCGGGGCGCTCACTTCCCCATGAACTTGGGCTTGCGCTTTTCCTTGAAGGCAAGCTTGCCTTCTTCGTAGTCCTGGCTGTTGTAGACCACGCGGCGCAGGCCCTGAATGCGCTCAAAACCCTGGGGCGACATGGCGTGGGCGCCGGCCAGAATGCGCAACTGCTCTTTCATGACCGAGATCGACAGCGGCGCATTCTCGGCAATGGTGCGGGCCATGCCAAAGGTGAAATCCTCCAGCGCCTGTGCCTCGACCACATGGTTGATGATGCCCATGCGCTCCAGCCGGTCCGCTGGCACCGGTTGCGCGGTAAACAGCATTTCTTTGGCGATGTGGATGTGGGCCGCATTCAAAAAGGTCAACAGGCCTGACACGTTGTAAGGCACGTTGAGCTTGGCCGGGGTGGCGGCAAAAGTGGCCTCGGGCGTGGCAATGATGATGTCGCAAGCCAGCACGGTTTCGCAGGCACCGCCCCAAACGCTGCCTTCAATCATGGCGATGACCGGGCCGGCAAAGTTTTCAATCTCACGGATCAGTTGCCGCAGCGGGTCGCGCCAGCCCAGCGGGTCTTGCCCGCCCACCGGCAGTTCAGACACATCGTGACCCGCCGACCACACCTTGGACCCGGCGGCCGCTCGCAGCACAACACAGCGGATGGCATGGCGCGTAAAAACGGCCAGCGCCTCAATCACCTCGTCGACCAGGCGTTCCGATAGCACGTTGCGTTTGGCATCGTTGTTGAGCGTGATGATGCCGATGGCACCTTCGATTTGAATGGTAATCATGAAGTGTCCTCCGGGTGCGGGGTTTACAGGCGGCTGAGCAACTCTGCTTTTTTGGCCATGAATTCCTGTTCGGTCAAAATGCCGCGCGACTGCAGGGTCGCCAGTTTCTCGATGCTGGTGAAGATGTCGCCCTCTACACCGTTGCTGGCGTAGGTGTTGCTGGTGACCGCTGGGCTGTAGGCCGGGGCATTGTTGTAATTGGGGGCAACGGGTGCCTGGGCCATTTTGGGCGCGGGGGCTACGCCATTGATCGTCACCACCGGCAACTGGTTCAGGTCCACATAGCCGTACTGGCTGGTAAAGGTGACTGAATTACCGCCACTTTGCTGGGACACGCCGCCAATCTGGTGGTCCAGCGTGTCATACACAATGACTTGGCCGTTGGTCTCAATGGCAAGGCGGCGCGCCTGGCTGAACCAGGCGTAACGCATGCCGTTTTGCCCACCCGAACTGTTGGGCCAGCGCAAATCCGGGCCCCACCAGTCGGGCTGCACCGGAGCCGGCACAAACAGGTTGTTGGCATTATTCATATTGCCCGCAGGCGCATTCATGCCGTCACCCCAAGCGTTGACCTGGGTGCTGCCATTCTGGCTTTGGCTCTGGAAACTGCCGGTGCGCACCAAGCCAGGCTGGTTGCTGATGAGGCGCGCCAGTTCAGCACACAGGTTGTCCACGCGACCCTTGAGGTAGTTGTTGAACATGTCCCCAATCATGGTCATGCCGCCCTGCATCCACTGGCCGGAACCACCGAATTCAGGATGACTGAACTGCGCCATGCTGCCATTGCCGTTGATCACGGAACCGAGCATGGACAGCACGGCATCGAAACTGAAGCCGTGCCGTTGGGCGACGTCCTGAATGGCCTGTTGGCCGGCGGGTGAGAGTTGAAGCATATTGAGGGGGCGAAAAAAAGGGGGATTGAAACGGCACAACCAGACATCTGGAACCAGCATCTGATCAGGCCGGGCTCATGGCGCCACTGAAAAGATGACGCTTAAGCTACGCAGGAATTATGCCCGACGACTGATCTGGCCCCACAATAAAGCGGGTGCCGCCCCGGTTGCCCGGCATGCTTCGTGCGTGAAATCGGGCAACATGCACCCTTTGAAAGTAGCCCATGGTCAGGTTAAATTTTTCGATTGAGCTGAATTACGAGATCACCGAGCCCGGCTGCGATTTCATTTTCAGCATTCATGCCGCGCAAACACCGCACCAGATCGTGGTGAGTGAATCGCTGGCAATCAGCCAGCCCCTGCAGCGCAATCTCTACACCGATCCGGTCACGCACACCCGGTTTTTACGGCTCAAGGCTTTTGGGGGACCACTCAAGGTGCGCTACGAAGCCACCGTGGACCTGAATCATTTTAGCGCCCCGCCCGACCAGATTGGCGAGGTGGCGGTCGCCGACCTGCCGGGGCCGGTCCTGCCTTATATCTACCCCAGCCGCTACTGCCAGTCGGACCGCTTGCATCGTCTGGCGGTCAAGGAATTTGGCGCGCTGTGGCAGGGCTACAGCCGGGTGCAGGCCATTTGCGACTGGGTGACGAACCGGGTCACCTTTCAATCCAACACCTCCACCGGCAACACGTCGGCAGCGGACACGCTGGTGGAAGAAGTGGGCGTGTGCCGCGACTTTGCCCACCTGATGATCGCCCTGTGCCGGGCCGTCAACATTCCGGCCCGCTTTGCCACGGGCATTGATTTTGGCGCCGACCCGGCCTTGGGCCCCACCGACTTTCATGCCTACGTCGAGGTTTACCTCGGCGACCGTTGGTACTTGTTCGACCCCTCTGGCGTCGCGATCCCGATGGGGCTGGTGCGCTTTGGCACTGGCCGCGATGCAGCGGATGCGGCTTTTGCGACCTTGTTTGGCGGGGTCGTCGGGGCGGCGCCGGTGATTCACATCAAGGCGATTCCCAACGCGCAAGGGCTGCTGGTGGTGCCGCAGCACCTGCCGTTCGCGCTGTCCACCGACGGACAACTGGTGCGCAACTGAGTCCGAATTTGCAAGAGTTGTGCCGCCACGGACACCGCAATCACGTTGGGTTCTTTGCCCGCAATGCCTGGCAAGCCAATGGGGCAGGTGACCTGTGCCAGCTCCTGTGGTGAGAAACCCCGCGCTTCCAGCCGGTGGCAAAACATCGCCCACTTTGATCTGCTGCCAATCAAGCCGATAAAAGGCAAGTCAGCCCGCGACCGCTGGCGTGTGAGGCAGGCCGCCACGACCTCCAGGTCTTCCGCATGACTAAAGCTCATGATGAGCACCATGGCGCCCGGCACCAAACCAGCCACGGCGGACTGAACCGGGTCAGAGTGCTCGCACGTCACATGGGGTGACACTTGATCCGGAAAAATTTCATCGCGGCTGTCAATCCAGCTCACTTGCAAGGGTAAATTGCCCAGCACCCGCACCAGCGCATGGCCCACATGCCCCCCGCCAAACAAGGCCACCGGCGTCAGTACCGGTTGCAAACGCTGTTGAAGCGCCGCGCTGTCGCACGCACGCACGGGCTCAAACTGCAGGTGCACCTCACCGCCGCAACACTGGCCCAAAGCCGGTCCCAGGGGGTAACGAATGACCGGTTCACCCGTGCGCCCCAGCAAACGCTGGCGCGCCTCAGCGATGGCCTGATACTCCAAATGACCGCCGCCCACCGTGCCGACGGCGCCTTCGGCAAAAACAGCCATCCAGGCGCCCTTTTCACGCGGCACCGAACCGCGCGAGGCCGACACCGTGACCAGGACGGCCGCCTCATCGGCGAGCCTGGCAAGAAATAGGTTGTTCGTTGTCACAAAAATTTACCCTTTAAACTGAAACATCGGCCACTGACTGCCTGAATTTCAGGCACAGTGTGCCTCAGAGTTTTAACCTCTGTCGCCAATCAGTTGCGACAGGACCGACCCATAAAGA
>CAJAFJ010000494.1 GCA_903938955.1 uncultured beta proteobacterium
AGGGGTAGCCGGTCGCACGGTTGAAGATGGCGGTATGGGAACTTGAGAGCCAATCACGCCGACGTTGAAGTAACCGTAAGACGGAGAAACGTAAGCAGCACGAACGAGACCACCTGAAACAGTGCAAGAGTTGACGGTGGTATTTGGCCCCATCCCCATTAACGGAGCCTGGGCAGCACAAAGTGCATCAGCGCTCGAATGAGTCCCAGCCGTACCTGTTGACTTGTATTCGTAGCAAGACGCAGAACAACCCGCAACAACCTTGACCCACTGACCACCAACAAGAGAGTACCCCGAACTTTCATACCAGTCATAAATAGCTGCACCCGCCAAAACAGCGGCAAAAAGAGCTGGATTACCAAAAGCAGATTTGGCAGCAAATTGACCTGCATTCGCGGCAAAACGGTACGCAGCAGGCATTGAAACAGCCTTACCGCCAACGTTAATCACGGCGGGGACTGTTGAGCGAACACCATTCAAAAAACTAGCGTCATTCGCAGCAGCTTTGTAAAGATTACCGGCAGTAGTGCCAGCCGACCAAGTTGGAGGGGGCGCAAGTTGGGCGTAACCAGCAAAAGAGGAACTTGACGCGAAGAGAAGCGCAACGATCAGGAGTTTGAAATTAGCCATGCAGCCCCCAAAATGCAGACCATGACGGCCATAAAACCGGGTGTCATTCGTGAAGCCCTCGACGGATAAAGAGGATGCCTGCAACGGCGAGCCAGCAAGCGGCAATTCCCCACGCGATGATTAATCCATCAGCGGTATCGAGAAGACCACAGGGGAGAGGGGTGACAGTTTCAGTCGTGGTGACAACTGACGTATTCGAAACATTGCGCAACACGTATGTGATGGAGGTAGCCGTTTGACCAGTGGAGTCCACCACATACGTGGCCGTACCAATTTGACGAACGCCGCCCACCTCCTTAGCCGCCATGGCCTGAACCGCCGCTAAGGGCGTGGAGTAGCAAGCGTCGCCAACTTGGTACGACATATCACAGACCCTTACGGATGAACTTTACGGCAGCGATGGCGATGATTGCCACCAGCACGGCACCGGCAACCACCAAGCCGTCAGCTTTCATATCAGTAATTGCCGTGGTGACAGCGGCGGGAACTTCAGCGAATGCAGAAGCGCCAACAGTTGCCAAAGAAGCCAGACCCAAGAAACGGAGAGTTTTGTTCATAGTGAACCTTTCAAATTGACCGAGAAAACGCCCGGTCAGCGTATAGCCCAAAAACGGGCAAATTAGGGAAGTTAAAGCGGGTAATCGTCAGCCGTGCCAAGACGGTCAAGGTCGATAAAAACCGGCATGTCGTCAAAGTCGCAATGGTCTAAAGCGAGTTGTGCGATTGATTCGAAATCAGTGAGGACACCACCGCCAGCCTCTCGCAAGTTGGACACCCATACGGGCGAACCATCTTCAAGCGAGGGACAGAGAAATTTGCCCGTGTTGAGAGACTGGACGATGAGCCGCATGGTTAGGCCTTGACAGTCGCTGGAGCGGTACGAGCGGGTTTGATGTCCAAGAGGGTGAGCTTGGTTTTGCCATCGGCAGCGGCGACAACATCAAAGGTGCAATCAACCATGATGCCGGTTTCGGGCCAGCCCGCTTTCAGGTGTTCCCATTTTTTCCACTCGGTGGAATCACCAAAAGTGAACGGGCGTGATTCCATTCCGCAGCCATCGCCTGCACTGTTGTCAGCGACGTCCGCCAAGATAAAAAACTTGGTGGAGGAATAGCTTTTGCCTTCCATGGTCACAGCGGATTGTTTAATGCCGGTGCAACGGGCGGTCGAGTTCATTTTCATTTTGAGGTTTCCTAGGTGTTATGCAAAAGAGTAGGTGGCATGAGTGCCAGCATCTTTTACGAGGTTGAAAGACGAGAGAACAGTGAGAGCTGGTGACAGTTGCGCCTGAATTTCAGCGCGAGAAAATTTGGACAAACGGCCCGGCAGTTTTTGGCCTGAAACGATGGCGGTGAATTCATCGACACCGAGGAATTCAAAGGCCAGAGCCATCGACGCGGCAGCGGTATTTTTGAGCCAACGGAGGGAGCGCACGCATTCAGCTTTCACCGTTTCAATGGGCAGGCGTGGAGCGCATAAAACGGGATCAGGTACGACCTGAGAGTCAGCCAGGTGAATCATGGATTCGTGCCAGTCAGAGGCACCCGCGAAATAATCGGCAGGGCGACGCAACATGTCAGTGCCGAGCACCCGTAATTTGTTGCCATAGCGAAGCTCTACACGCAGCCATTCCGAGCCGGAATTGACACCGAAAAGCTGATGGCCTTTTTCGTAGCAGTTGGTTTGTTTTCCGCTTTCTTTCGAGCCGAAATAGAGGGAGCGTTCTTGGCCGTTTAGCCAGTCGCCGACACAGGCGGATTTCAGCTTTCGCCCACCGACATCACAGAGGCCGGTTTTGTACTGGGTCACGATGGAGTCAAGGCCACCGGGTATGCCGTCAAAGAAATCTAACGCCAAGTCACAGCGGGTCATGGTGGCGTTGCAGTCATCCACCAAATCGGCGATGCGTTCTGCCCAGCCACTGGCGGCAAAGGTGCAGGCAGCGCCAAACAGGTTCGCGTGAATGGTTTTGCTTTGGCTCTGTTGGCGTGGTGACTCACTAGAGGACAGGAAGCCGACCCAGCCGCATTCACTGCCGTTTCGCTCTATTGACCAGCGGAATTTATAGAAGTCCAAACCCTTGCGAATTTCAGCGGCAACGTTGAATTCAGGGCCAAGTGCTTTGGCAGTTTCAGTCGCCAATTCGTGAGCCTGGGCGGAGGCATCAAATTCGGAATCGGGCAAATCGGCGAGGATTCGCTGAAATTGTGCGGTACGAGTGGCTTCATCCCAAATACTGGTCGAGGTCAATTTTGGGAAAAGTTGGTCAACGTCAGGCGCTGGAGCGTTGCGAAGCAAAGCGGTAAAGCGCACCCAATCGACGTGAACGGCGCATTTGGATTGTTGACGCTCAGCCAGAAGGCGTAATTTAACTTCGCCACCGTCAGCCACAAGCAGGGAGCCAGCAGCCCGGTTTTTTGGAATTGCCGAATGCTTGTAATTAGGTTTATGTGCTGTAGTCATATCAAGCAAACCCCGCAGGTTTGACCATCACCGGACATAGCATCTTTTCCGATCACAGCAGCAATCGAAATCACACGTTCACTTTGGGAATGCCCGAAAGCATCATGGCCAAATGCTTTGGCTTTGACGTTGGGACCACTGGCGAGACATGGAAAGCATCCAACGCGGTCAAAACCTTCTGCATAGAGAGGGTTTGCGTTGGGGAAAATCAAGGCTTTGACTTCGCAAGAGGTCCAGTTCAAGACCGGCAAGCGAAAACGAACACCAGCAGCGCCTAGCTTTTTAGGATACTTGACCGGGAAAAGTTCATGCGGCTGATAGAGATCAGATTCAATAACCGATGCGTAACGCTTGGCACGTTCTGGACTCTCATTTGAGCGCATGCCGTACCAAACTTCAAACGGGCCATTGGTCAATGCAAACGCTGCATAGAAATCTCGCGACGGGCGCATTTTCAATTCGTCGGTGCAAAAGCGTGCGACACCACTGGGGAAGCGGCCATACTTCAAACATTTGTCATCAACCGAACCGGCACAAACAGTTTCAATGCGGACGCCATATAGCGAACGGATGAAATCAATGTGAGCGTAGGTTTTTGGGTGTTCAAACTGGGTGTCACAGAACAGACCAAGAACCGAATCAGCGCCAAATTCGGCACATGCCAATTGAAGGCAGGCTTGTGAATCCTTACCACCTGAAACGGGAACGACGCAACGGATTAAAGAAGCTGCTACAGGTGCGGAGGTCATTTACCCACCTCAAGAGTGTTATCCCCGTGATTACCAAGGGGGGCGCTTCGCGGTGCGGCCCCGGCCTTCGCAAGCTCAGTCCCAGCCCGCCCCGCGCCGCTTGTCGGCAGGCGCACAAGACCGAAAAGAGCCAAATGTTGGGCGTCCAAGAATTCAGCGATGGCACGCCATGGGCCAGCGTTGCGGTGGGAGTGGGCGAGGGCGTTCATGATCAACCCCGGAGGACCTGAGAAAAGGCCGTGATGTTGAAATAGGGAGTTCCAACAGAAAAGGCCATTGAGTCAAAACCGCCCATTGGCAGGTAATCCGGCGCGTCTAAAGACTCGTTACGAGCCGAACATAAAAAATCATTACGCAAAAGGGAAAAAGAAGGCGAGCCAGTCACATCATGACGAATGACCTCAAAACGAGGCAACGGGTTAGGGCAAGAAGGGAGAAAGCACCCCCGCAGCGCCGGATGATCGGAAACCGCAAAATCTTCGGTATCCGGGGTTTGTGCTGCGAAGGCGCTAAAACTGAGTTGTGTGGAGGTCATTTGCGGTTTCCTTGCGTTTTCTGAGAAAATCCAGCCGATCAGGGCTGAAAATCATTGTGCTAGAAAGTAGCACATGCGCAAATGTACACCAAAATCGAACGCGCAAAGAAAAGAGGCAAGCAATGAAGCCGAAATATTTAGATGAATTGATTGACCGAGCCAGCAAAGCAGCAGGCAGCGACTCGGAATTGGCCCGACAACTGGAGGTCAGCCGCAGCTTTGTCAGCGATTGGAGAAACGAGCGGAAAAAATGCCCAGCCGCTGACGTGGCGTTAATGGCAGCAATCGCCGGACTTGACGCCGAGGCTTGGGGAGCCCGCGCCCTGATAGCCCAACACGAAGGCACCAGCAAGGGAGCGAAGCTGGAAGCGGCGCTAAAAAAAGCATTGCTAGCGACTGGCGCGGCGCTGCTTTCCAGTTCAGCCAGCGCGACAGCCGCTACTGATGGATTTCACAATCTGATAATCGACTTTATACGATGTATCTTGTGTAAACCAAAAGTGTACAACTTGGCCTAAAAACAGGGCCGGTGTTTTTTTAAGTATAAAGGCTTCGCACATGGGGGCGCCCCCATACCCCCCTGAACGTCCGGGGTTAACGCTATTCGCTCCCCCGGACTTCCGAACAGCCTTGTCGATCAGAATGGAGCTTTTAGGGGGCAGTGAACGTGAACAAATACGAGATTGGCGGGGTGATTTTCTTTGTGATTTTCGTTACGTGCGGAATATTGGCGCGGTGGAGGAAGGCGAAGAAGGCGCAGCCGGTGGCGTTTCGCTTGAGGACGGGGAAGGCGGAACGGGATTGGCGGGAGGCGGTGTACCAGCCGAAACTGTACCGGGGGCAGCGGGAGCCAAGTAAGGATTAAAGGGGCGATTCTGTAGCCACGTCCTGCATTCACCGTCAGACAGGCCCGCATCGGTGCCTTGGCCGGTGTAGCACTTGCACTTGGCACCCATGCAGGCGGCACCGGTCACAACGGGCATCGCAGCCACAACGCGGAGATGATCAAAAGCGGGGGCGGATTCTGGTTTATTGCTCACCCGAGGAATGAAGGCCACCCGGTCATCTATTGGGCCAATTCCGTCAGCTTGCTGTAAAGATTGTCCAGACGAATCCTGATTCTGGTTTTTTACTTGCGTGCTTTTAACGTCAGATGAAGGCACTTTACCGCCATTTTGCGTGCGTTGAATGATGTTATAGACACCATAGGCCAAAGCGCAAAAAAGAAGCAGGGCGACAATTCCGAAGATCATTGCACGCGGTACGCCCCGGACAGGCGTGGTGTGGATTGACGCCGACTTGTAGAGTGAAAAGGCTTTTTTCGGGAGGCTGATTCTCTTTTTATTGATGCAGGTTTTCCATTGCATCGAGTCATTCGATTCCGGCCACTCGTACCAGTAACGGCCGAGTATGCCTGTGTCACGAATGTGGACGTGGCGACCGACCAAGCCGCGAACGTTGGAATCAAGCAGGCGTGGTGCCTGCGTGGTGACGAATACGTCAATCCCGCGATGGCGGTGAGTTTCAAGTTGGGCGACGGATTCGGGGACTTTTGTACCGGCACCGCGAGGACGCCAGACGCGCTGGACTTCATCAATCACCAGAATGGCACCATCAGGCAATTCGTTGTGCCAGTTGTTGGCATCACAGACCGTGTGGGGCAGGGTCAGGCCGTTTAGGCCATCGACGAAAAGGGGGCGATCACCGGGAAGTTTTGAGAGGAAATCGACCAGCGAAGCAGTTTTGCCCGCACCTGGGGAGCCAGTGAAAAGGGTAATCACGCGAGGATTTCCAGTTTCTTGAGGGACATAAGGCCGACACGGGCGACCAAGGCACCGG
>CAJAFJ010000495.1 GCA_903938955.1 uncultured beta proteobacterium
CGCCGACGGTTTTCGCAACTTTGTGCGCGCCGGGGGCGAGGCCATGGCCGCTGAGCTGTTGTTGGACAAAGCCCAGTTGCTGACCTTGAGCGCCCCCGAGATGACGGTGTTGCTGGGTGGATTGCGTGCACTGAAAGCCAATGTGGGCCAGTCTGCCCACGGGGTCTTTACCCAACGGACTGAAACCCTGAGCAACGACTTTTTTGTAAACCTGCTTGACATGTGCACTCAGTGGCAAAAGTCAGACGCGGCAGCGGGTGTTTTTGAGGGGCGCGACCGGGGCACGGGCGTGTTGAAGTGGACGGCCACCGTGGTTGACCTGGTGTTCGGTTCGAACGCACAACTGCGGGCCTTGGCCGAGGTGTATGCGTGCAGCGGCGGGCAAGAAGTGTTTGTGCGCGACTTTGTGGCGGCCTGGGTCAAGGTGATGAACCTTGACCGGTTTGACCTGGCCTAAGGCTTGGGGTCGGGCAGACCCAGCAATTGCGCGGCATGGGCATTCAACATCACAACAAATGCTACCAATAACATAGCTTTCCGTCTAATCTGGATAAGGACTTGAGGCATATTTTGCTTAAAATTATCAAACTTTCTTCGCATGTCGGGCCTCCATGTGCTGTGCAACAGTTAACTTGGGCACTGAACGGTGTTTGCTGCGATGCTCACCAGCATCGATGTGTGAAGACCGGTGGTGTCGGTAGGCCAGACAGGAATACCCCTGCTGACCACCGAACCTGCTGGCGCAAATCGGCGCAGCGCTCAGCGTAGCAACCTCAAGGAGGAGCCCGAACGGAGAGGGACCGCTGCGGAGCTGGGCGCCGCGCCGTCTGGCAAATTGAATACGGCGAAGCCCCGAAGGCACTGGTATTGGTATGTGCCAAATCTCTTTCAATGGTGGTGGTGCGATCACCAACCGTTCTCATCTTGGATGAAGTGGACGACTTTAATTCACGGTGTGTTGGCTAGCGCACGGACGCTGTGGCGGCGTTTCAATAGAGTGGCCTTTGGATCAAAACTTTCCCATTTTTCAAGACCAAGGAGCCAGCGGCAATGAACACAAACGACGGCAGGAACCATTTGTACGATGTAGTGAATGACTTTGATGTGGCGATGCTGGTGACGCACACGGCCAATACGATCCACGCGCGGCCAATGGCCATTGCGCAGATGGATGACGGCATTGGCGCTTACCTCGTGACCGACATCAACTCGCTCAAGATCGAAGAAATCAGCGTCAACCCCCACGCGGTACTGACTTTTCAAAGCGCCAGAAAATTCGCTTCGGTGCGCGGTGAACTGACGGTACTGCGCGACCGGCAGCTGATTGAAAAACTGTGGAAAGAAGTCTGGAAGGTATGGTTTCCGGACGGCAAGTCTGACCCGAACATCGCCTTGCTGAAATTTACCGCGCACGATGGCGAATACTGGGACAACGCCGGTCTGCAGGGACTTAAATACGTTTACGACGCCGCCAAGGCGTACGTGGCCGGAGAAACGCCGAAAACGGACGACGCACAGCACGCCAAAGTCCGCTTGTAGTGCACGGATGCGTCGGCACCTAAAGACCGCCCCCGGTTTAGCCCCTAGCGGCCTGCCCGTCACGGACCCGAGTGGCGCGGTGAAGTTTTACCCCGAAGCCATGAGCGGGTACCAGCGGTCTGTCCACGC
>CAJAFJ010000496.1 GCA_903938955.1 uncultured beta proteobacterium
GACTTTGACCGCGTCCAAAGCTTGATCTACCAGCGCGCGGGCATCAGTCTGCACGACGGCAAACATGCGATGGTCTACAGTCGTTTGTCGCGGCGCCTGCGCGATACCGGGTACCAAAGTTTCAAAGACTATCTCGGCTGGCTGGAGACCACCGATGGCCCCGAATGGCAAGAGTTCGTTAATGCCTTGACCACGAATCTGACTTCGTTTTTTCGCGAGCAACACCATTTCGAGATTTTTGCCAATCATCTGAAATCCAAGTCTGCGGGCAGTGCCTGGCGTGTCTGGTGCAATGCAGCGTCGACGGGTGAGGAGCCTTACTCCATTGTCATGACCGCCTTGGAAGCGCTGGGTGCCAAGGCAAATCTGGCTTTGACGGCCAGTGATATTGATTCCAAGGTGTTGGCCTCGGCCGCGCAAGGTGTCTACCGCATGGAGGGACTCAAGGGCGTGAGCGATGAGCGTGTTCAGCGGTTTTTTATGCGCGGCAAGGGTGCGAATGAGGGCATGGCGCGTGTCAAACCCGAGTTGCAGCGCATGATCAACTTCATCAGCGTGAACCTGATTCGGGACGACTGGCCATTTCGTGAGCCCTTTGATGTGGTCTTCTGCCGCAATGTCATGATCTACTTTGATGCGCCCACCCAGCGCAAGGTTCTGGAGCGAATCCACCGTGTGATGGCGCCGGGCGGCATGCTGTTTGTTGGGCACGCGGAAAATTTCAGCGAGTCGCGGGATTTGTTCGTTCTTCGAGGAAAAACCGTCTATGAACGCTGCTAGCTTTCACTGGCGACGGGTGCCGGTTCTTTTTACATGGTTCCAAATGAAGGCCAGACGCGCATGATTTTGTCTTCAACGACCCAGTTCCCGTCATCGCTGCGCAGCGCAGGCGCTCAAGTGGCTCCCACAATATTGGCGAGCGGGCGTGTCTCCCGTGTCGATCAACTCAAGGCCCAGCCGCGTAATCCGGGCGAGGCTTCTTTTTTTTACAACGACTATCATTTTCAGTACGATGCGGTCAAAGTATTGCCGGGTGAGTATTTTGTCTCCAACGAAGACATTGTCATCATGACTGTGTTGGGTTCTTGCATTTCAGCTTGTATTTGGGACGCCAAGGTGCGAACCGGCGGTATGAATCACTTTATGCTCCCCGATGGCGATAGTGCCGACGGGTTTGGCCGATATGGTTCTTATGCCATGGAGTTGTTGATCAACGAAATGTTGAAAAAAGGGGCGCGCCGCGAATCGATGCAGGCCAAAGTATTTGGTGGCGCGCAAGTTATGGCCGGGTTTACCACCATGAACGTGGGGGAGCGCAATACGAAATTTGTGCTTGATTATTTGTCGACGGAGCGTATTCCCGTGGTGTCACAGGATGTGCTGGACATTCATCCCCGTAAAGTCTGCTTTTTCCCTACAACAGGCAAAGCCCTGGTCAAACGCTTGGCACACGCTCATCCCGAAACACTGGCCGTGGAGGAGCGCAAAGGTAATGCTGCGACGGTGGCCAAGTCAACTTCTGGTGGTTCTGTCGACTTGTTCTGAGAGTATTGAATTGAAGAAAATCCGAGTTCTGGTAGTGGATGATTCTGCTTTGGTGCGCAGTTTGCTGGCGGAGATCATCAATCGGCAACACGATATGGAGTGCATTGGGTCTGCCAATGACCCACTGATCGCACGGGAGATGATTCGTGAGCTCAACCCCGATGTTTTGACCCTGGATATTGAGATGCCGCGCATGGACGGCATTGATTTTTTGGGGCGTCTGATGCGCTTGCGTCCCATGCCTGTGGTCATGATTTCGACGCTGACAGAGCGTGGGGCAGAGGTCACCATGAAAGCGCTCGAATTAGGGGCGGTTGATTTTGTCTCGAAACCCCGAATTGGGGTGGCCGATGGGTTGAGTGATTTATCGAGTCAAATTGTGGATAAGGTTCGCATCGCCGCCTCGGCCCACATTAAACGCATGCTCAGCACGCCGTCGATGGTCAGTGTCGCTACCGTTGGATCGGTGCCCAGCCGTGTGCCTGTGGCCTCTATTGGCCGTGTTTCCACTGAAAAGTTGATTTGCATTGGCGCATCAACCGGTGGCACTGAGGCGATCAAAGAAATTTTGAGCAGACTTCCTGCAGACTCGCCTGGCATCGTGATCACCCAGCACATGCCACCGGGTTTCACCACCAGTTTTGCCGCTCGTCTCAATAGTTTGTGCCAGATTACGGTGAAAGAAGCCGTGAATGGTGAGCGAATTTTGCCTGGGCATGCTTATATTGCACCGGGCGGCAAGCAGTTTCGCGTGGACCGAAGCGGTGCCAATTACTTGGCGGTGGTGGAGGACGGTGAGCCGGTTAACCGGCATAAACCGTCGGTCGAGGTGCTTTTCAAATCAGTGGCCAGCGTGGTCGGTCGCAACGCGTTTGGCGTCATGTTGACCGGCATGGGCAACGATGGTGCCAAAGCGATGCGCGAGATGAAAGACGCAGGC
>CAJAFJ010000497.1 GCA_903938955.1 uncultured beta proteobacterium
ATCCTCGGCATCAAGGACATGGCCGGGGTCTGCAAACCGCGTGCGGCAGCAGAACTGGTGCGGGTGCTGAAACAGGAAGTCGGCCTGCCGATCCATTTCCACACCCACGACACCAGCGGCATCTCGGCCGCCTCAGTCTTGGCGGCGATTGACGCGGGCTGCGATGCGGTCGACGGCGCGCTGGATGCCATGAGCGGACTCACGTCACAACCGAATCTGGGCTCGATTGCGGCGGCGCTCAGTGGCTCGGCCCGCGACCCTGGCCTGGACTTGGGCGCGATGCAAGCGCTGTCGCATTACTGGGAAGGGGTGCGCCGCGCCTATGTGCCATTTGAAGCTGACATGCGCTCCGGCACTTCGGACGTCTACAACCACGCCATGCCCGGTGGCCAGTACACCAACCTGCGCGAACAGGGCCGCGCCATGGGCCTGGCGCACCGCTGGCCGGAAGTCTCGAAAGCTTATGCCGACGTCAACATTCTGTTCGGCGACATCGTCAAGGTCACACCGACCTCCAAGGTGGTCGGTGACATGGCGCTGTTCATGGTTGCCAACGACCTGAAACCGGCGGATGTCAGCAATCCGGCGCGCGAGATTGCCTTCCCGGAATCGGTGGTGTCGCTGTTCAAGGGCGAACTCGGCTTTCCACCCGACGGGTTCCCGGAAGCGCTGGAGAGCAAGGTGCTGCGCGGTGAAGCGCCGATGCAGGGCCGCGCTGGCGACCACCTGCCACCGGTTGATCTGGAAGCCAAGCGGCTGGAGGCGGAGCACGCGATTGGCCGCAAAGTGAGCGACACCGATCTGGCCTCGTACCTGATGTACCCGAAGGTGTTCAAGGACTACGCCGAGCACCGGCGCGAGTTCAGCGATGTTTCCTTGCTGCCGACCTCGCCATTCTTTTACGGCTTGCTGGACCGCGAAGAGATTGCCATCGACATCGACAAGGGCAAGACGCTGGTGGTGCGCCAGACTGGGCGTTCCGACACGGTCGATGACGAGGGCAAGATCAAGGTCTTCTTTGAGTTGAACGGCCAGCCGCGCACGGTGCGGGTGCTCAAGGCCGGACTGGCGGGTACCGGCAAAACCAAGGCCAAGGCGGAAGAAGGTAACCCCAGCCATGTCGGCGCGCCGATGCCGGGCATGGTCGTCACCGTGGCGGTCAAGGTCGGGCAGAAGGTGGCCAAGGGCGACCCGCTGCTGTCGATGGAGGCGATGAAGATGGAGACCCAGCTCAGCGCTGAGCGCGATGCCACGGTCAAGGCAGTGCATGTGCGGCCGGGGGAGACGGTTAATGCCAAGGACTTGTTGCTGGAATTACACAGCTAAAAGCACCGTTGTTTCATCAAGCGTCACCACCGTCTTCGGTGGCGCCTTGCGCGGCATCGTCTGTCACGACATGCCGCGCGTTGGTTGGGGATCACCGGTTTGATTTAAGCGGCTCCTCATCCACACTTGAGTGTGCGCATCGGCAGGCGCAAACGTCAAGGACGTGGTGCTTGACCGTCCGGCGCTGGTTTTTCGCCCGCGGTGCGTGGTGCCTGTCCGGCAAAATCGCTCCGCTCAAGCAGCCACGAGACGCTGATGCCCGCCACCAGACCCCAGAAGGCCGCACCGATGTTGGCCAAGCTGAGGTCGGCCACCGTGACCAAAAAAGCGACCAACGCGCCGAGCGTGAACTTGTCCTTGAACGAGGCCGTGAACGCCGCCTGCAGCACCCGCAGCATGGCCAGGCCCGCCAGCGCCATGATGAACGCCTTGGGCGCATGGAGCATCAGGCGTGTGAAGGCCGGTGACAACAAGCCGAATACCACCGCAACCACGCCCGTGGTGATGCCGGCGATGTAGTGCCGCGAGCGCTCGCCGGATGCCGTGATGATGGCGTTGGTGGGTCCGGTCAAGCAGGTGCTGACGCTGCCGACCACCGCACTCAGCAACGCGCCAGCACCACAGGCCACGGCGATGCTGTCCACCGGGGGTTCATGCCCGGCGGCCTTGAGCACAGCGATGCCCTGGCCGTTTTGCACCACCAGCACGGTGATGGTCAGCGGCACGACCAGTTCGACCATCGCCGCCCATGACCATTGCGGCAGCTGCACCACCGGTTGCACCAGTTGCAGGCTGTCCAGCGTGCTGCCGTCAAAGCGGCCCAGCAGGACGCTGGCCGCGGCGCCGACCAGCAGGGCGCCGATCAGGGGCGGCAGCCGCCGTCCCAGCGCCGGACGCATGGTCAACAAGATGAAGACCAGCACCATCGGACCGGCAATGCCGATATCCTGCTGCAGTGACCGGACCAGGTCGAGCCCGAAACGCAGAAACACGCCGGCGACCATACCCATGACGATCGGCATCGGGGCGGCTTGCATCACCCGTTTGACCCAACCGGTAGTGCCCAGCACCAGCATCAGCAGGCCGGTGGCGTAGAAGGCGCCAATGACTTGCGGAAAACTCAGGTGCGCCAGCGCCGGGCCGACCAGCACCGTGCCCGGTATGGTCCAGAAGAACGCCAGGGGCTGGCGGTAAAGCCAGCACATCAGGATAGTGATGAGGCCGTTGATGAAAAAAACGCCGAAGATCCAGGACGCCAGTTCGGCTTCGCTCAGGCCGCCGCGCACGCCGACCGACAGGATGATGGCCACCGGGGCGGTGGCCGCGAACATGAAGCCAATGAAGCCGTTGGCGGCGTACAAGGGACTGAAGTCCGCCAACAGCTGACGCCAACCGGCGCGCGCCACCGCCGGTGGTTCGAGATGAGAAAACATGCCCATACTGAATGCCAAGTTGTTAGCCGGGGCTTAGTCGCTGTCCTGAATGATGCCGCGGCTTTTGAGCCGATACAGCATCTGCGGCCGGGTGATGCCCAGCGACCTCGCTGCCGCCGAGACGTTGCCGCGGGCCGCGTCGATGGCCCGTCTGAGCAGCATGGTCTCGATCTCGTCGAGCGACACGTTGTCGGACGACGGATCGTTGCCACCGATCAGCAAATCGTTCACGCGCCGCGTCACCCGATCGACCTCGTCTTGTTGGGCCGGCACGACGATCAAGGACTCCGGGTTGACCGACACCAGTTTGCCTTCGCTGTTGATGGCGTAGCGCTGATCGCTGAACTGTTCGCCACAGGAAAATAGTTGCGGCGCATCAATCGCATCCCCATCGCTGGCGAGAATCACGCCGCGTTCAATGATGTTTTCCAGTTCACGGATGTTGCCGGGCCAATCGTAGGACAGCATGGCATCGACGGCGCGCTGCGTGAAACCGGTCAAGTGACGTTCATGGCGCTGATTGAAGCGTGCCAGAAAATGGGCCATCAACAGCGGAATGTCTTCGCGCCGCTCGCGCAAGGGCAAGATGCGAATCGGAAAGACGTTGAGGCGAAAAAACAAATCTTCGCGGAAGTTGCCGGCCTTGACCTCCTCGCGCAGATCCACGTTGGTTGCCGCAATGACGCGCACATTGATCTTGCGCGTTGACGAATCCCCCACGCGCTCGACTTCCCCTTCTTGCAGCACCCGCAGTAGCTTGCTCTGCGCGCCGAAGCTCAGGGTGCCGATTTCATCGAGAAACAGCGTGCCGCCGTCGGCGCGCTCAAAACGACCCGGCCGGCTGTGGCTGGCGCCGGTGAAGGCGCCGCGTTCAACGCCGAACAACTCGGATTCGATCAGGTTTTCAGGAATCGCCGCGCAATTCAAGGCCACGAAGGGCTTGGCGTGGCGCGAACTCCAGCGGTGCAGCATGCGGGCAAACACCTCTTTGCCCACGCCACTCTCGCCCAGGAACAGCACGGTGGCCTGCGTTGGCGCCACCTTCTTGAGCAGGTGCAGCACCGCGTTGAAGCCCGGTGAAATACCCACCGGATTGTCCAGATCGCCGGTGCCGGCGGTCGGTCGTGCGGTCGCGCTGGGCTGACGTGCGAATGTCGCCGGATGGCTGGGCAGGGTCGCTGGCACCATGAAGCGCAGATCTTTTTTGGCCTCGTCGTCCCAGTCATCGACCAACTTGCCGACAATGCGACACGAAACATGACCCATCGACTGGCAGTCGACTTCACGGTACAGCACCGGCCGCCCCATGAATTCAGTCGAATAGCCCGAGGCATAGCCGGTCTGCATCCAGCATGCCGGTTCGGTGTCAACCACAAAGTGCCGCATGTGCTCCTCATCTTCGACGGAACTGGTCCAGAGGAATTCACCATAGTGGATGCCGCGTTCCACGTCGATGTCGAGCCGGACCACTTCAGAGCGACCGATGCCCTCAAGGCAATGCATTTGGGGACCGACCACGAACATGTCGTTGAGCGAGGCTTTGTTCCGGACTTTGCGGGCCAGTTGCGCGTCGCAGACACCCGCGCTATAGCCCATGCGCGTCATGAAGCCGCGTGCCGCGTCGGTGCCGACGTGCGCGATCAATTCCTTGCGCAGTGCGCCCAGTGCCTTGGCGTGGACCAGCAGCATGCGCTGGTCATCCAGCCAGATCCGGCCATCACTGGTGGAGAAGTGCAAACGCCCCATCAGGTCGACGATATTGGGAAAGCGCACCTTGTCGATGTCGGCGTTGGTCGATTTGAAAACCACCTGGTTTCCACGCGGCAGTGGGGGGCTCGGCGTGATGTTGGGGGCGATACGCAATTCTGGCGAACGCGTGCTTTTTCCGGGTGTTGTCTTTGAGTTCATTGCAGGCACTCGACACCGATGATGTGTTTGATTTTCATGAGGTCTCCATCGCAAGTATGCGCTTTGTATTTTTGTAGTGAACGAGCACAAGCTATGCCAACTGCGCTGCTTTGCCGGGTATGAAGGGTCCTACCTTGAGCGATACCCCGTGGCCTTGATTGCGGCGTTTCTGTGAGCGATGAACGATTGAATCAAAAGATTCATATTGCAGTGCAGCACGTCTGGAAACTGTAAATCATTTGATGCATTTGACTCCTGATTGCATCCCGGTAGAAACCCTAGGGTGGTCGCTATTTTTCTAGGGTAATCCCTAGGATTTCATGTTCAATTTAGTCGCACCCTAAAGGAATGTCGTTTCAGACTAGCAGCGTAGAACAACTGGCATGTCGTTTGCGGTATTAATAAGCCGAAAGTGTCGGTGCGTGATCAGCAGCATGGCTTAGCGCATGTTGTTGAGGTCGACTGATCGAATTCGGGATTTAACATTAACAAGGAGACATGATGACTTTAGTTCTGAACTCTGTGCGTACGGTACTGGGCCTGGCAGGCTTGCTGGTTGCCGCGCATGCGATCGGGCAGGCCCCCGGCATTGCCGATCGTTACAGCAAAGATATCGATGTGCAGATTGCACGTTACTACCCGGGCGTCGAGGCGCTTTACCGGGATCTGCATGCCAACCCGGAACTGGCTTTTGCCGAGGTCAGGACGGCAAAGAAGCTCGCTGATGCGCTACGTGGCCTGGGCTTTGAAGTCACCGAGGGCGTTGGCAAAACGGGCGTGGTCGGCCTCCTGCGCAACGGTCAGGGACCGACCATCATGGTTCGCACCGAACTCGATGCGCTGCCGATGGAGGAGAAGACGGGCTTGCCCTACGCCAGCAACGTCAAAACCACCTATGCGGGCAAGGAAACATTCGTGGCGCATAGCTGCGGTCACGACCTGCACATGGCCGCTTGGGTCGGTACCGCGAAGACCCTGGTCGACCTGCGTGGACAGTGGAAGGGCACACTGATGTTCGTGGCCCAGCCCGCCGAGGAAGTGTTGGGCGGCGCGAAGGCCATGCTCGACGACGGCCTGTTCAAGCGTTTTGGCAAGCCGGACTTCGCCTTCGCGCTGCACACCTGGCCGATGGCTTATGGCGAGATCGGCTTCAACGTCGGCGCCGTCACGTCCAACTCTGACGGTTTTGAAGCGGTGTTCCATGGCCGCGGTGCCCATGGCTCGGCACCCGACAAGTCCATCGACCCGGTGCTGATGGCATCGCGCTTCGTGGTGGATGTGCAAGGCGTGATCAGCCGTGAGAAGGACCCTTTTCAGTTCGGTGTCTTCAGCGTCGGCGCCATTCAGGGCGGCACCAGCGGCAACATCATTCCGGACAATGTGGCGTTGCGCGGCACTATCCGTAGCTATGACCAGAGCGTGCGCACCAAGATGCACGAGGGCATCCGGCGCACGGCCAAGGCTGCAGCGGCAACGTCCGGCGCACCCGAACCCGAGGTCAAGATTCTGGCGGGTGGTAACGCGGTGATCAACAATGCTGCGCTGGTCGAACGCACGGAGGCGACGCTGAAGGCCGCGCTCGGCGCCAAGGTCAAACGCATGCCGCCCATCACCCCCAGTGAGGACTTCTCCGAGTACGCCGATGCGGGCGTCCCGGCGATGTTCTTCCTCGTCGGCGTGTATGACCCGAAGGATGTCGATGCGTCGCGCCAACCGGGCGGCAAGCCCTTGCCGGGGAATCACTCGCCGTTCTTCGCGCCGGTGCCCGAGCCAACCATCAAGACCTCGATCAAGGCGATGAGTTTGGCGGTGCTGACGGCGCTGCAGCGCTGAACACCCGAAGGCAAATAGAGTGCACCGGTGATCTTCTTGTGCTGGCGGCGATGGCGCTGGCACACTCAGGTGTGGTTCAAAAACCGCCGTTTTCGGGTCAGACTGGCGTGACAAATCTCTCCTAAAAATCCGGGGATTTTCGTGTTGTCTGGGCGTTGACGGGGACTGGCTTGCCCCGTTGTAGACAACGTATATGGCCGATGCTGATTTCCTTGGCAACATCCCTCTTCGCATCCATCGCCTGGCACCGGGTAGCGGCACCTTGGGCCACACGGATGGCGACACCCACAACGTCGCGCAAGAACTCCACCGTACCCCGGTCGGCGCTGCGACAAATCCACTGGTTCTTTTTTGATAGACAAACTGACATGGTCTGGATGGCCCGGTCGATGCGTTTCTGTGCGCGATGAACGATTGAATCAAAAGATTCATATTGCAGTGCAGCACGGCTGGAAACTGTCAATCATTTGATGCATTTGACCCTCGATTGCACCCCGGTAGAAACCCTTGGTGTAGTGCAATTTTCCTAGGTGTAAACCCTTGGATTTTGACCCGAATTTGGTCGCGTCCATAGGGCGGGCTGTTTTGGCCGAGCCGCGCAGAAAAAACTGGCATGTCGTTTGCAAAGAGAGATTCCGTAAGACAAAAGTGTCGGGGCGTGATCAGCAGGATGGCCTGGCTCAAATCATTTTTTGCCTGCCAGGGCAGGCGTCCAAATTAAACAGCGAACAGGAGATCAGAGTGATACAGAATCAAGACAACTCGGCCAAGATTAGCCAATTGGAGTCCATGCTCGAAGACGATCCGGTCAAGCACGCCCATCGGCTGGACCGTGCGGCCTTCACAGATGAAGAGCTCTTCGAGCTGGAGATGAAATACATCTTCGAAGGCAACTGGGTGTTCCTCGGCCACGAAAGCCAGTTGCCCAATATCAACGACTACCTGACCGTCTATATCGGTCGCCAGCAGGTCGTGATCACCCGCAGCAAGGACGGCAAACTCAATGCTTTCGCCAACACCTGCACGCACCGCGGTGCCACGCTGGCGCGCCACAAGAAGGGCAACAAGTCCAGCTTCACTTGCCCGTTCCATGGCTGGACCTTCAACAACAGCGGCAAACTGCTTAAGGTCAAGGACCAGACGGCCGACGCCGGTTACCCACCCAGCTTCAACGCCGAAGGCAGCCATGACCTGGTGCGCATCGGCGCCTTTGACAGCTACCGCGGCTTCCTGTTCGGCAGCATTGAGGCTGACGTCCTGCCGCTGACCGAACACCTGGGCGAATCCGCCAAGATCATCGACATGATCGTCGACCAGTCGCCTGAAGGCATCGAAGTGCTGCGTGGCACCTCGACCTACACCTTCGACGCCAACTGGAAGCTGCAAGCCGAGAACGGCGCTGACGGCTACCACGTCACAGCGGTGCACTGGAACTACGCGGCCACCACCGGCCGCCGTGGCGCCGACGGCCAGGTCGACACCATCAAGGCCATGAGCGCCGGCAAGTGGGCGCAGCAAGGCGGCGGCTCTTACTCCTTCAAGCATGGTCACATTCTGCTGTGGACCAACTGGGCCAATCCGGAAGATCGTCCGCTGTGGGCCAAGCGTGCCGAATGGGTCGAGAAGTTTGGTGAAGATCGGGCCGACTGGATGCTGCGCAAGTCGCGCAACCTGTGCCTGTACCCCAACGTCTACCTGATGGACCAGTTCAGCTCGCAAATCCGCACCATCCGCCCGATTGCGGTCAACAAGAGCGAAGCCACCATCTACTGCATCGCACCCAAGGGGGAGCCGGCTGAAGCGCGCGCCCGCCGCTTGCGCCAGTACGAAGACTTCTTCAACGCCACCGGCATGGCCACGCCCGACGACTTGGAAGAGTTCCGCGCCTGCCAAACCGGCTTCGAGGCTCGCATCGTCAAGTGGAACGACATGAGCCGGGGTGCCACGCACTGGGTCAAGGGGCCGGATGCGACCGCTGACCTGATCGGCCTCAAGCCGGAGCTGAGCTGCATCAAGACCGAAGACGAAGGCTTGTACATCGGCCAGCATGAATACTGGTTAGAGACCATGAAG
>CAJAFJ010000498.1 GCA_903938955.1 uncultured beta proteobacterium
ATCTCGGCCTCGGCCAGCATCGCGCCCGAGCTGGAGCAGGCGATTCAGAAGAACACCCAGTTGCTCAATGATTTTGGTGCCGAAGCCGTGCCGTTTGTGGTGGCGCGCAACGCCAAGAGCGGGCAAACCGTGAGCCAGGCCGGGGCTTTAAGCACCGCCGCGCTGGTTGATTTTCTGGGTATCGACCCGTAATTCTGTTACGGCATGCTGCTGACATAGGCCACCACGGTGTCGATGTCAGCATCTGTCATGAGCTTGGTGCTGGCCACCATCAAGGGGTCGACGCGCGGGCCGGTGCCGGTGCGGTAGCGCTTGAGCGTCAGGCGCATGTAGTCGGCCTGCTGACCGGCAATGCGGGCAAATTTCTCGTTGCCGCGGCCATCTTCGGCGTGGCAGCGCCAGCAAATCTTGTTGAAATAGTCTTTGCCTTTGGCCGCCAGCGCGGCATTGGCGGCGGGCTTGTGCGTGACTTTCTGGCTGGCATAAAACAGCACGGCACCGATTTTTTCGTCCCGGCTCATCGCCTTGATCATGCCTTCCATGAACTCATAACGGCGCTGGCCGTCGGCAAACTGGCGCAGTTGTTCCACCAGGTAGCTGGGGTTTTGGCCCGCCAGGTTGGGGATGTCGGGCTTGCTGCTGTTGCCGCCGTCGCCGTGGCAGTTGGCGCAGACGGCGGCCACGCGTTGGCCGGTTTTCAGCAGGGACTCCTGCAGTTTGGGGTCCTGCTGCACTTCTTTGAGCCGGGCTGCCAAATCGGTATCGGCTGCGCCGCGGGCCCGGGCGGGCTGCGCGCTGACGCCCATCGTCACGGTCATCACACAACATCCAGCGACCAGCGCCGCGAGCAATCGGATTGAAGCCACAGGTTCCCCTCATACAGTTAAACCGAGTTTAGATGAAGTCCCCGCTGCGCCCGCCGCGCGACTTGGATGACAATCGCGGGTTGACTCCACGTTTAATCCTATGACCACTACCCTCTCAGAAGCACCTGTCCCGACCGGTGAGACCCCGCCTGCCAACGCTCCCGCGGCCAAGCCGGGTCGTGCGCCTTCGGTGCAGCCCGTGTTGGAAAAGCTGTTTGAGCTGTACCCGCACCTGTTTGGCGCGAACTTCATGCCGCTCAAACTCGGTATTTTTCAGGAGTTGCTGGCCGCGCACCCAGAGCAGTTTGAGCGCAGTACGCTCAAGGCCGCGCTGGGTCTGCACACGCGCTCCGGGCGCTACCTGCACAGCGTGGCGGCGGGCAATCCGCGCTACGACTTGCAAGGCGCGGTGGTGGAGCCGGTGTCGCCCGAGCACATTTACCTGGCTATGCTGGAGCTGTTCCGCCGCCGTCAAGGGCGTACTCAAGAAGATTTGCGGCCCAAATTCCGCCTGCAGCTGATGGCCGCGTTTGAGGCCAGCGGGCTGACGCGCCAGGACTACCTGACCCGTGTCCAGACCCACTCGGCCGGCGCCAATGAGCTGCTGGAAGAGGCGTTTGCCGAACGCGACCTGAAGCTGGCCAAACAAGAAGCGCTGGTCCGCGCCTTTGAGGCCAGCGGCAAGACGCTGGCCGAGTTTGCCGATATGTACGGCATGGACCCGCGCGAGGTGAGCCGGGCGGTGGA
>CAJAFJ010000499.1 GCA_903938955.1 uncultured beta proteobacterium
CCGCAGCCAGACGGGCCGATAAAGCCGGTGATTTTGTTCTTCTCGATCGGCACGTGGCTATCACGAACGGCCATGAAATCGCCGTAAAAAATCTTGTCCAGCTTGCAGTCCATGACGATGGAGGAGGCTGCGGCAGCCGGGCTGGTCTGTTGCATCATTGCGGTCATGATTCAGTCCTTCTCAATTTCAGATCTTGGTTTTGCCGACAAGGCGGCTAACGATATTGACGATCAGCACGATCAAAACCAGCACCAGGGAAGCAGCCCAGGCGAGTTCAAGCTGGTTGTCGAAAGGCATGCCGGAGAAGTTGTAGATCAACACCGCGAGCGAGGCCGTCGGACTCATCGCATTGATGTGGCCACCGTCGTAAATCCAGTAGTTGCTGAACAGCGCAGTGAACAACAAGGGGGCAGTTTCTCCGGCCGCACGGGCGATGGCCAGCATGACCCCGGTCAGAATGGCCGGCATCGCGGTCGGCAAGACAACGTGCCAGATCACCTGCGAGTTGGTACACCCCATGCCATGGGCGGCGTCCTTCATAATCTTGGGCACCATCTTCATGGCTTCTTCAGCGGTCAGGACAACAATCGGCAGCATCAATACAGCCAGCGCAATGCCGCCGGCCGGCGCCGAATAAGAACCGGTCGTCAGGACAACCATGGCGTAGGCAAAGACACCGGCCAGAATTGATGGCAGGCCAGTCAAGGTCTTGGCAGCAAAACGGGCGGCATTGGCCAGCTTGCTTTGCGGGCCCAGTTCGGCCAGGAAGATTGCCGCCAGGATGCCGACCGGAATCGCGATCAAGGCGGCAATGCCAACCATGACAAAGGTACCGACCAGTGCATTGCCAAACCCGCCGCCCATCTCGAAACCGGCGGGCGGGAGTTCGGTAAATACCTCCAAGCTCAGCCTGGCGCCACCGCGCGTGATCAGCATGTAGAGCACCGAAAACAGCGGCACACTGGCCAGCAGGGCGCTGATCCAGGTGATAGTGGTCAGCAGGATGCTGCGCAAGGCGCGGGTTTCAAACTTGCGCTGCAGACTTGGTGCTGCAGACAGCGATGAACTCAAATCAGCCATTATTTTCTCCCGCGCTGTGAGTAGGCCATGATCAGTGAACCGGCGACGTTGACGGCCAGGGTGATCAGCATCAGGACCAAGGCTGCATACATCAGCACCTCGATTTCATTTGGCCCGGCTTCCGGGAAATTCAGTGCGAGCAACGCAGCCAGCGTGTTGGCCGGGGAGAATAGCGAGAGCGAAATCTGGTTCGAGTTGCCGACCAGCATGGCGAGCGCCATGGTTTCACCCAGTGCGCGGCCCAAACCAAGGACGAGCGCACCAAAAATGCCGGTCGCAGCGGCCGGGATGATGACCTGCAGGATGGCTTCCCAATGGGTAGCACCCATTCCGTAAGCGGCCTGTTTGGTCTTGAGCGGCACCGAACGCAGGGCATCCTGCGATACAGCGGCAATAGTCGGCAGGATCATAATGGCAAGCACCAGTGCCGCAGGTAGCAAACCAGGCCCGCTCAGCGTCGAGCCGAAGAAGGGAATCCAGCCCAGCGACTGGCTTAGCCAGTCGGTCAGCGGGCGAATCGCCGGTATCACCACGTAGATCCCCCACAGGCCATAAACCACGCTGGGGATGGCGGCGAGCAATTCAACGATGGTGCGAAACACCGCAGCAATACGGGGTGGCAG
>CAJAFJ010000500.1 GCA_903938955.1 uncultured beta proteobacterium
AAGAACGCACCGTGGACGTGCACGTCAAACGCCTGCGCGAAGCCTTGGGCGCTGCCGGGGCCATGGTCGAAACCGTGCGCGGTGCGGGCTACCGCCTCACGGCCAAGCCGGTGGTGCCGGTTGCTATGGCTGCCAAAGCAATGGCGGGATAAGCCTTGACCTCTCGCATGCTGGGGCGGCTGTTTTCTTTTGCCCTTTTTCAGATCGTCGGGGCGGTCTTTGGCTGGTGGTTTGGCCGCAGCTTTATGCCCCAGTCCGGCCCAACGCTCGCGCCCATGCTGCTGTCTGCACTGGTGGCGAGCTACTTCTGGCTGGTGCTCGATGTGGCGCTGGGCATGCGCGTTTTACGCTGGCTTAGCAGCGGCGACACGCTGCAAACCCAGGTGGGTTTTGGCTTGTGGGGTGAAATATCCGACCGTGTGCGGCGCTTGGCCCGCTCGCGTGAGCGCGCTGTGCAGCAGCGTGACGGCCGCTTCCAAGATTTTTTGGCGGCCATGCAGGCGTCACCTAACGGGGTAGTGCTGCTGGACGACGATTTGCGCATTGAGTGGTTCAACCAGTCGGCCCAATCGCATTTCGGCCTGGAGGGAACGCGTGACTTGTTCCAGCACTTTGGCAATCTTGTGCGTGACCCTGGCTTTGCCGCTTATCTCGCCACCGGAGACTTTCAGAACGATGTGCTCATGCCCGGGCGCGCCAGCACTTCGGCCAAGCCGGTGCGTCTGTCGGTGCACATGCACCCGTATGGCGACGGCCGCCGTCTGCTGCTCTCGCGCGACGTCACCGCCGTGGAGCAGGCCGAAGCCATGCGCCGTGACTTTGTGGCCAACGTGTCGCACGAAATCCGCACGCCCCTGACCGTGCTCTCGGGCTTTGTGGAAACGCTGCAAAGCCTGAACCTGACCGAACAAGAGCGTGTGCGCTACCTGCATTTGATGGCGCAGCAGGCCGAGCGCATGCAGTCGCTGGTGAGTGATTTGCTCACCCTCTCGCGCCTGGAAGGCAGTCCGCTGCCGTCAGCGCAAGAGTGGGTGCCCATGGCGCCGATTTTTGAGCAATGCCTCCAAGAAGTGACCGAGCTTTCGCGCGTACTTTGGGGCCAGCCCCAGCAGCTGCATTTTGAAATCGCGCCCGGTGTTGCCGTGGCGGGTTCGTCCACTGAATTGCACAGTGCCATGCTCAACCTCATTGGCAACGCGGTGCGTTACACGCCCGAGGGAAAAAACATCTATGTGCGCTGGCAGGCGCAAGCCGACGGTGGCGCTGTATTTGCGGTGCGCGACGAAGGCGTGGGCATTGCGCCAGAACACATTCCCCGCCTGACCGAGCGTTTTTACCGGGTCGACCGCAGCCGTTCCCGCGAGACCGGTGGCACCGGCCTGGGGCTGGCGATTGTCAAACACGTGTCGCAGCGCCACGGTGCGGAGCTGTCGATTGCCAGCACGCCCGGGCAGGGCTCGACATTTACCGTGCGCTTTCCCGCTTCACGGGTTCGACTGCCTGCGGTGTCTGGCGGAGAGAGCCCTAGCGGCGCTGCATAAGCCAGACGGCGTCGCCACCGTCAGCCGGGTGTTGCAACAGGGTTTTGGCGTTCCACACAGAGCGGTCTACGGTCGGCGGCACTTCGCCGCTGGCAGCGGGGCTTGCCAGCAGCCAGGTGCAGCGCACCAGAGAGCCAGCACCTACCAAGGGCAGCTGCCCATACCACTGCAGGGCCGCGATCTGGCTGGTACCCAGGCCTTGTACTTCCACGCAGCCGGGCTTGTCAATGTGTTCCTTGATACCCCGCACAAAGCTGGTGTAGCCCTGGGTGTAGTCCAGCAAGGGCAGCCACAGCGTCATCA
>CAJAFJ010000501.1 GCA_903938955.1 uncultured beta proteobacterium
ACCCGACACCACGTGTTACAGCGTGGAGGCATCCATCACCACATGCGGCTTATAAATCACCAGAATGGCGCATTGGCCGGGCGCTTGGGTCAGGTGTGCCAGCACATCAACATCCCCGGCCACCCAGACATCCGAGCGTTGAGTCGCCTCGGCCCCCAGCGGGTCGATGGACGTCAGCCCAGTGCCGTACTTCAGGCTCAGGTCCGACACCAGCGCAGCAAAAGACGGGGCTGGACTGCATGGGGTTGACGTTGAGGTCCAGCGCTGCTCAATGCGCTGAACCGACTTGTTCTTAAGGTAGAAGGTGGTTTCAAACGCCAGCCCGGCGACGCGGGTGTTAGCCAGCGACCACAGACCGCGCAGACCATGCGGCCCCAGCACCGGTTTGTTCAACTTGTGAAGGTCGCTAAAAGTGGCCTGCAAGACCTGCTCGGTCACGCCTAGCAAACTGCCGTCCAGCGGCGCTTGTGCCTGTGACGTCCCGGCTGCCAGCAGCAGTGCAATCCCTAAAAACGAACGAAGATCAACAGTAAAAGGGGCATTCATGCGGGGTATTTTCGCCACTTTTCACAGGGCTTTATCTTTACCTGTGCTTTGCAGAAACGGGGCATTCCAGCGACAGAGCGGTGTGTCAGGGGCACTATGATAAATTTCCCGCCATTCGCCCCCTCAAGTCTGGGCGTTCGCAGCCAAGCAGGCGCGCATCACCTGGACGGATAACCAACAATGATCAAGACAAGCCCTTTCTTTTTGACAGTTTCGAGCGGCCTGTTGGTCATGTCGCTTGTGGCTTGTTCTGGCAAGACGGAGTTGGCCCCCGCCGCCGCGCCAGCTGCTGCGGCGAGTGCGCCGGTCAGCGCGGCATCGACCCCCGCAGCCCCTGTCACCGTCACCACCGTGCGCGCGGTGCTGCGCGATTTTCCGGTGCTGATCAAGGCCACGGGCACGGTCACGCCGCTGACCAGTGTGGATGTCAGGGCGCAGGTCACCAGCATTGTGAAGCAGGTGCATTTCAAGGAAGGCCAATTCGTCAAAGCCGGCACCTTGCTGTTCACGCTTGATTCGCGTACTGATGAAGCCAATTTGGCCAAGGCCCGCGCGCAGCTGGCCAAAGACCAGGCGGCACTGGCCGATGCCAAGCTGCAGTTTGCGCGCGCCCAGCAGCTGCTGGCGCAAAACTTTATCTCGCAAGGTGCACTCGATACCGCCCAGACCCAGGTCGAGGCCCAGTTGGCCACGATAGCCGCCGATCAGGCAGCAATTGAGGCGGCCCGCGTGGCGCTGTCGTTTGGCCGCATCACGGCGCAAAATTCTGGCCGGGCCGGTGCGGTCAATGTGTTTGCGGGCAGCGCCGTGCAGGCCAACCTGACCTCGCTGGTCACCATCACGCAACTGGACCCGATCGCGGTCGCCTACAGCTTGCCGCAGCGCCACCTGTCCGACGCCTTGCTGGCGCTGAAAGCCGGGGGCGCCGCTGTGGTGGGCCAGGTGCCTGAAGGCGGCACCTTCAACGGTCGCCTGCAATTTGTTGACAACGCCGTTGACCCGAACTCCGGCACCATCAAAGTAAAAGCCGTGTTTGACAACCGCGACGGCAAGCTCTGGCCGGGTGCTTTCATCGAGGTAGCCCAAACTGCCAGCACGCTCAAGGACGCTGTGGTGGTGCCTCAGGCGGCGCTGATTCAAGCCGCGCGCGGTACGCTGGTGTATGTCGTGGAGGAGGGCAAAGCCGTGTCAAAACCGGTGCAGCTGCTGACGGCGCAAAACGGCGATGCCGCCGTGACCGGCATCCAGGCGGGTGATTCCATTGTGTTGGATGGGCGGCAAAATCTGCGCCCCGGAACACCGGTGGTCGAGCGTGCCCCAGCCGCCGTTGGTGATGCCGCCGCCAAGACCAAAGCGGCCGCACCATGAACTTGTCCGAGCTTTTTATTCGCCGTCCGGTGATGACGGTGCTGCTGAACATCGCCATCGTGCTGGCCGGGGTGATTGGGTTTCAGAATATTCCCGTGGCGGCGCTGCCCAGTTACGACACGCCGGTGATTAACGTCTTTGCCTCCCTGCCTGGCGCCAACCCCGAAACCATGGCCAGTTCGGTGGCCTTGCCGCTGGAGAAGCAGTTTCAGACCGTGCCGGGGCTGAAAACCATCAGCTCCACCAGCACACTCGGCAACACCTCGCTGACGCTGGAGTTTGAAGAAGGGCGCAATATTGATGCGGCGGCGGTAGATGTGCAGGCCGCATTGCTGCGCGCCCAGCGCTCGTTGCCCGATGACATGACGTCGCCCCCGTCCTACCGCAAGGTCAACCCGGCCGACGCCCCGGTGCTGCTGATTGCGCTGACCTCACCGTCGTTGGCACCGTCGGAGTTGCAGGATTACGCCGAACATCTGATCTCCCCGGTACTGTCCACCATTGACGGCGTGGCGCAAGTCAACATTTTTGGCGCCAAACGCTTCGCGGTGCGGGTGCGGGTGCAACCCGAAGCGCTGGCAGCGCGCAATATCGGGCTTGACGAACTCAGTGCCGCCTTGCGCGCGGCCAACGTCAACACGCCGGTTGGCACCTTCGACGGCCCGCGCCAGACCTTGACCTTGCAGGCCAACCGGCAGCTGAAAAATGCCGCCGATTTTTCGGACCTGATCGTCAGCAACCGGGGCGGTAACCCGGTGCGCCTGAAAGACGTGGCACGGGTCGAAGACAGCCTGGAGACGCTCAAAAGCTGGGCCACCCTGAATGGCGAAAATTCGATCACGGTAGCCATCCAGCGCCAACCCGGCGCCAACACGGTGCGGGTGGTTGATGCGGTGCGCGCGGCCTTGCCCAAACTGCTGAGCCAAATGCCGCAGTCGGTCAAGATGACGCCCGTGAACGACCGTTCGGCCTCCGTGCGCGAAGCGCTGCACGACGTCACCCTGACCCTGCTGGGCACGATTGCGCTGGTGGTGCTGGTGATCTTTCTGTTTTTGCGCCGCTTTGTGGCCACGTTCATCACCACCTTGTCACTGCCGGTGTCGCTGATTGGCGCGGTGGCCCTGCTCTGGGGTTTTTCGTATAGCCTGGACAACATCTCGCTGCTGGGCCTGACGCTGGCCGTGGGTCTGGTCGTGGACGACGCCATTGTGGTACTGGAAAACATCATGCGCCACGTCGAAAAAGGCGTGCCGCCGTTTCAGGCCGCGCTGCGCGGGGCGCGCGAAGTGGGGTTCACCATCATTTCGATTTCGACCTCGCTGATTGCGGTGTTCATTCCGATCTTCTTCATGCCGGGCGTGATCGGGCTCTTGTTTCATGAATTTGCCGTGGTGGTGGTGCTGGCGATTGTGGTGTCGGCGTTTGTCTCACTGACGCTGGTGCCGATGCTGGCCAGCCGGTTTTTGAGCGACGAAGCGCACAAAAAACCGCCCGGTCCGCTGGTGCGCTCGTTTGAGCGGGGCTTTGATGCCTTGCTGGCCGCCTATACCCGGCTGCTGGACCAGTCTTTGCACCATCGCAAATGGGTGCTGGCGGTGGCTACGGCCACGTTCATCATCACCGCCTGGTTGATCGTCATCATTCCCAAAGGCTTCTTTCCAGAAGAAGACATCGGCCAAATCCAGGTCACCACCGAAGCCGCGGAAGACACCTCGTTTCCCGCAATGGTGCGCTTGCAGGAGCGGGCCGCCGAGATCATCCGGCTCGACCCCAATGTGGCCGCGGTCAGCTCGTTCAGTGGCGGCAGCGGGGCACAAAACACGGGGCGTATGTTCGTGACGCTCAAAAAAATGAACCAACGTGCGCCCATGAAAAAAGTGGTGGAAGGCCTGCGCCGTAAATTAAAGGACGTGGCCGGTATCAACGTCTTCATGCGCCCGGTGCAAAATTTGCAACTCGGTGGCCGACAAAGCAAAGCGCAGTTTCAGTACATTTTGCAAAGTGTGCGGGCTGATGAACTCAATGTCTGGGCCACCAAGCTGCAAGACCGCTTGCGCGCCGACCCGATGTTCCGCGATGTGACGAGCGATTCGCAACTGCGCGGCTTGCAGGCGCAACTCAAAATTGACCGCGACCGGGCCAACACGCTGGGGGTGTCGATCGAAGCCATCCGCACCGCGCTGTTCAATGCCTTTGGCGAACGTCAGGTGTCCACCATTTACCTGCCCACCGACAGTTATCAGGTGATCATGGAAGTGATGCCCGAGGCCAAGCAGGATGAAAGCGCCTTGGGCGGCATTTATGTGCGCTCATCCACTGGCGCGCTGGTGCCGCTCAGTAGTTTCACCACTATTGAGCGCACCGTCGGGGCCACCTCCATCAACCACGTCGGGCAGTTGCAGGCCATCACGGTGTCCTTCAACCTGGCGCCTGGCACGGCCTTGGGCGATGCCACCGCCAAGATCGATGCCGCACGCGATGCTCTTCTGATGCCCGCCTCGGTCATTGCCAGTTACGGTGGTGATGCGGCGGTGTTCAAAAATTCGCAGGGCAGTCAGGCGATGTTGATCATTGCCGCCTTGTTGGTGATTTATGTGCTGCTGGGCGTGCTGTACGAGAGCTATATCCACCCGATCACGATTTTGGCGGGGCTGCCGTCGGCCGCGGTTGGTGCGCTGGCCACCTTGATGTTGTTTGGCCAGGACCTGACGTTGATCGCCACCATCGGCATCGTGCTGCTCATCGGCATCGTCAAGAAAAACGCCATCATGATGATCGACTTCGCGCTGGATGCGCAGCGCCACCAGGGCATGACGCCTGAGGTGGCGATCCGTGAGGCCGGTATTTTGCGTTTTCGCCCGATCATGATGACCACGCTGGCTGCGCTGATGGGCGCCTTGCCGATTGCGCTTGGCATTGGGGCAGGCGCCGAATTGCGTCAGCCTTTGGGCCTGGCGGTGGTCGGTGGGTTGGTGTTTTCGCAGGCCATCACCTTGTTTATCACGCCGGTGATTTACCTGGCGCTGGACCGGTTCAGTGGCAGCGGGCCGGTGGTCACTCCGGAAGTGGCCGCGAACTAATTCATCCAATCCAAGAGTCGGTTCACGACCGCCGGGACTCTGAAGAAATGTGTTCTGTCCATTGATAGTTCTCAAAAGTTTCGCCTCAAAACAGCGAATCCAGTCTTGGCAAAAAGAATTTCATGGTTATTAATAGAGGCATGGCAACGCTTGCATTCGGGTGTCTTACGGGCAAATGCCTTTTCTGAAGAGGTTGAGTTACACGCTGACATGAATTTTTACCACTTCGAGTGATATGAATTGCACGGTGACTCTCTCGGCGGATTCAGACAAAGAGTAGCTGGAAGCCGCCGTTCAGCATGCGGTTGCAGTTCATCAGCATAAGGACACGCCTGAGTTGCGGGTCCAGATAAAGCAGGGGTTCAAGGAGGTCGCGCCGCCTCTTGTGGCTTCGTCCGCAAGGTACGGAGCAACGGCGAGTGCCTAACGAGGCTGAATAGAAGGAGTACGCCATGGATGATGCAAAGAACAACACCGCCATTGATGCCCTTAACCGCATCATGGAACTGGAACTCGCAGGCGTGGTCAAGTACACGCACTACTCGCTCATGGTGTATGGATACAACCGCATTCCCATCGTTTCCTGGCTCAAGGGCAACGCCGATGAAAGCCTTGCCCATGCTCACAAGGCCGGGGAATTCGTCACTTTGCTAGGCGGCCATCCCTCTCTGAAAATCGGTCAACTCCTCGAAAGCACAAAGCACGATATAGGGGAGATCCTGCGCGAGAGCCTTGCGCATGAGCAAGTTGCCCTGGCTGCTTATTACGGTCTGCTCAAGATCGTGGAGTGCAATTCCGTCCTGCTCGAAGACTATGCCCGCAACATGATTGTTGTGGAAGAGTTGCATCTCGACGAAGTCAACAAGATGCTGCGCAGACCCGGCGAGACAGACGCATTCAAGTCGTGAAAGCCGATCCAGATTAGATTGCAACACCTCTGCAACCTATTGGAGATATCCAGGCAAAGGAAGGCTTGTTTGACGACTCCGGCAACATCGGTGCAGGCAGCAAGAAGTTCCTGCAGGGGTGGATGGATCAATATGTTGCCTGGGTAAAAAAACACGCTGACTGATGGCGCAATATCAAATAGGGAGCGTGTAGATCTTGGCGGCGGCCCGTTCAACAGTGCTGTGTCCCGCCAATGCGTGATCCCATTCGGAGCCCAGCGCGCCTGCTTCGGGAATCAGTCCGGCGATCATCGAGCCGATTTCTTCGATGGCCGCGTCAAGCACAGTCACCATTTCGCGCGTGTCCAGGAATAACCGCGCAATCATGGAGCCGCCGGTATCGATAAGCATGAGGTAACGCACAGGCTTGCGATGTGAAGTCTGTTCATGCATTCCAGGTGATTCCATCCCAAAAGTTTGACTCATTTTTGGATATTACTACCATCCGCAAATAATGGGAAGACCATGGGCGCCATTCCTTTGAGTCGTTTGCTTACTAGTCAGACAAGGGCCGAAACACAAATGCGCGCGATGACGGCTGCGCCGGGTCAACAGGTTTGGGGTTTTCCGTCGATTTTTCCGTGCTGCCACGACGCTCCGATAGGCCGGGGTTTGGTTTTTGGGCATGGTCATAGCGCTGGCGTTTTTCAGGGTTCGATAGCACCGAATAGGCGTAGTTGATATGTGCCAATCGTTCACTGGCCGCCACAGCACCCGCATTTTTATCGGGGTGATAGCGTTGGGCCAGGCAACGGTAGGCGGCCTTGATCACGCAGGCACTCGCATGGGGGCTGACCTCCAAGGCGTCGTAGAGCGTGATTTCAGGTGACATTGGCGTTACTGGCCCAGAATTCGGCTGGGGCGAGTGGGGGTCTATCGTCTCATTGACCTCGGCCTCTGGCTTGCGTGTTGTCAAAAAACAGCCCCGATTGCGGCGACAATCCAACTCCAATTTTTATTATTAGCCTGGGGCATCCCCGGGCCTTTTCCATGTCCAGTACGACCAACTTCGAAGTTCGCCCCGCCATTCAACGCGATGCCAAGGCCATTGCCGAAATTCATGCCAGCTCCAATCAAGCGGCTTTCAAGGCGCTTTTCCCCGGCGAAAAGGCCCCCACGGTGTCGGTCGAAAAAGACCAGGCTTACTGGCGCGAAGCCATTGAATTCAACGAGCCGCAGGTGCATGTGGCGGTCGATGAAGGGCAGATCGTCGGTTTCGTCGGTTTTGATCGCTCGCGCGACCCGAAAACCCCGAACACCATGGGTGAAATCTGGGCTATTTACGTAGCCCCCACCCACTGGGATCAAGGCGTTGGCCTGGCCCTGTGGGATGCCGCCCGCGATGGTTTGGTCGACGAAGGCTGCACCAAAGTCTCCATTTGGGTGCCGATGGGCAACGAACGCGCTCTGCGTTTTCATGACCTGGCAGGCTTCAAGCGCGAGATGACCACCATCAAAACCGTGCCGATGGGCAATGTGAAGGTTGAAGAAATCCGCATGAAGCGCGACCTCTGACCTTTTAACCCGTTATCTGGAAAGTTAAACCCCATGGCCAGTAGCCTGCTTGCATTAATCGACGATATTGCCACCGTCCTGGACGATGTGTCTGTTTTGACACAGGTGGCGGCCAAGAAAACCGCCGGTGTGCTGGGGGACGATCTGGCCCTGAACGCGCAACAGGTGGCCGGCGTCAAGGCCGACCGCGAGTTGCCGGTGGTCTGGGCGGTGTGCAAGGGCTCATTTCTGAACAAGGCGATTTTGGTGCCGGCAGCGCTGGCCATCAGCGCCTTTATCCCCTGGGCAGTGACCCCGCTGTTGATGATTGGCGGCGCTTTTTTGTGTTTTGAGGGCTTCGAGAAAATCGCTCACAAGTTTATGCACTCGGGCGCCGAAGAAGCTGCCCACCACGAGGCGTTGGTGAAGGCGCTGTCAGACCCGTCCATCGACCTGGTCGCGTTGGAAAAAGACAAGATCAAGGGCGCTGTGCGCACCGATTTTATTTTGTCGGCCGAGATCATCGCGATCACGTTGGGCACCGTGCAGACCAGTCCGCTGATCACCCAGATCAGCGTGTTGAGTGGCATTGCCGTGGTGATGACGGTGGGTGTTTATGGTTTGGTGGCCTGCATTGTCAAGTTGGACGATGGCGGGTTGTACCTGAGTCAAAAAACCGGTGACGGTGTGCTGGTTCGCCTGCAACGCAGCCTTGGTCGGGTCACGCTCAATGCGGCGCCTTATCTGATGAAAAGCTTGTCCGTGGCGGGCACCGCTGCCATGTTTCTGGTTGGCGGCGGCATTCTGGCGCATGGTTTTTCGGGTCTGGGCCACTGGATCGAGCAAGCGAGTCTGGGCATGGGCACGGCTTTGCAGCCGGTGCTGGCGCTGGGCATGGAGGGCGGCGTGGGTATTTTGGCCGGGGCCTTGGTGTTAGCCGGTGTGCTGGGCGTCCAGCGCTTGCGCGCGCGCTGAGAGTCGACCTTAGTTGCGACCTTAAACCTCGCCGCCAAAGCGCTGGGTCAGGTTGCTGATGTACTGCTCTACGGCTTTTTCGAACTCGGCTTGCACCATGGGTGCCACGATCATTTTCATCAGGCTGGGCAGGGGCAGCGTCAGGTCGCCCAATATATGCAGCTCAATCAAGGTCGATGTTGCTTTGTTCGTGATTTTCCAGTCGCCCGACACCAGCGCATTGCCTTCGCCCTGGATCGGCGTCCACGCCACGCGGCCCTTGGCTGGGTCGGACACGTATTTTGAGGCGTAGATGGTTTGCAGATTGATCTGGCCGATACCTATCTTGGCCATTTCCCAGCGATAAGCGCCGTCACCGAGGTCCACCAACTGGTCAACGCCGGGGAAGAAACTGGCCGAGGTGGGCACATGCGAGAGAACCTCAAACACGTCGGCGGCCGGGGCTTTGACTTCAAATTCGTAGCCAAGATCAATGTTCACAGTAAGGGTCATGGAAATCTCATGGTGGGGAGGGCTTGCCATGGTACACGGCTGAAATCAAGCCGGGTACCATCCACGGGTATGAAAGTCGATCCAGCCATTGTTCAAATTTTTGCCGAAAACGTTCGGGCCGAAATTATTCCGCGCGCCACCGTCATCAAGCTTGATGCGGCCATCATTCAAAAGATCAAACAAAAAGTACCGATCTTCAGCGGCATGACACCCGACTGCCTGACGCAAACGCTGGCCATGGCCGAGTATTTTTCAGTCAAAGCCGGGGAGGTTGTGTTTAAAGAGCGCGATATTGGCGACTCCTTCTTCGTCCTGATCAACGGCGAGGTGCAGATTGAGAAATTGAGTCACGGCAAAACCGTGAAGCTGGTGCTACTGGGCGCCGGTCACTGTTTTGGTGAAATGGCACTGGTGGGCAACCATGTGCGATCAGCCACGGTGCGCGCCACCCGCGACACCGTCACCATGCGCTTTTACCGGGAGTTGATCGATGCCAACCCGGAAAGCGCTCATGTGATTTACCGCAACATTGCCAGTATTTTGGCCCGGCGGCTGGATGAATCCAGCGTCACGCTGGCCGATCTGGTGGGGCAATCCCTGCCGACTTAGCTCATCATGCGATCTTTGGCCACAAAGTACTTGCGGGCGTAGGCGACCAGTTGTCCGTCACTCGGGTGATCGACGGATTCCACACCCACCACCTTGTCGGCCATGGCCTGGTCATGCGCATGCATGTGCTTGACCAGCAGCAATTTGGCCTGGGCCGGGCCGACCACCAAAATCTCCTGCGCGCCCTTGAGCGCCTCAACGACGGCGTGATAATAGTCTTTGTCTTCAGGCTTGCGGCCCGAGCCCGTCGAGCCGCTCTTGGAATGCAGATGGTGCTTGACTTTGCCGGGGACAACCACGGATTTTTCAACGTCATCTGCCGTGATGTGCATGACGTGCGCTTCAGAGTGATCCAGCCAGACAACCGCATGGTAATGAGACATTGTTTATTCCTTTTCGGTGAGATAAAAATTCAGCTTATGCCCTTGTGCGAATGTTTTATTGATCAGGGTCAAAATCGGCTGTATTGCGTCTCTTCCTGTTTTAACCTGCATTCATGACCATTCTTCTCGCCCCCATGGAGGGCTTGCTCGACTTTGTGCTGCGCGACATCCTGACCCGCGTTGGCGGGGTGGACCGCTGCGTGTCGGAGTTCATTCGCGTCACCAACACGCTGCTGCCGGACCGGGTTTTTATCCGCGTGGTGCCCGAGCTGCTCAACGGGGGACGCACCTTTGCCGGGGTGCCGGTGCGGGCTCAGTTGCTGGGTTCCGACCCGGTTTGTCTGGCTGAAAATGCCGCTTGCCTGGCGGCCTTGGGGCCGGATGGGGTGGACCTGAATTTTGGTTGCCCGGCCAAAGTAGTGAATCGCCACGGGGGCGGTGCCGCCCTGCTGGAAGACCCCGAGTTGCTGCTGAACATCGTGTCGGCGGTGCGCCGTGCTGTGCCGTACCAGCAACCAGTCTCGGCCAAGATGCGTCTGGGCTACAACGACGACTCGCGCGCGGTGGAGTGTGCGTTGGCAATTGAAGCGGGCGGCGCCACGGAGCTGGTGGTGCATGCCCGCACCAAGGCCGACGCGTATCGGCCGCCTGCTTACTGGGATCGTGTGGGCGACATACGCGCTGCCGTGCGGATTCCGGTGGTGGCCAATGGCGAAATCTGGACGGTGCAGGACGCCTTGCGTTGCCGCGAACTCTCGCGTTGCGATAGCCTGATGCTCGGGCGAGGCATGGTGACCAACCCCGGTCTAGCGCTGGCCATCAAGGCGCACACCCGAGACGCGCCGCCTACCGGGGTGACCTGGCCAACGCTGCTACCGCTGATTGCTGATTTTTGGCACCTGGTGTGTTCGCGGCTGGAGCGCCGCCAGCAGGCCGGGCGGCTCAAGCAATGGCTGAATTTTTTGCGCCACCACTACCCGCAGGCTGAAGTGGCCTACCTGGCGCTGCGCACCGTGAGCGACCCCGCCGAGGTGGACCGCTGGCTGGTTAGCGCCGGTTTGCACATTGACACACGCGACTTCATACACCGCTGATTGGTTTAACATTTTTTACTTTTAATTGAGACTACTCCCATGAAAACAAAAGCCGCCGTCGCCTGGAAAGCTGGCGCCCCCCTGACCATTGAAACCGTCGACCTGGAAGGCCCTCGCTTTGGTGAAGTGCTGGTCGAGATCAAGGCCACCGGCATCTGCCACACCGATTACTACACGCTCTCCGGTGCTGACCCCGAGGGCATCTTCCCGGCAATTCTGGGCCATGAAGGCGCCGGGATTGTGGTGGACGTGGGCCCGGGCGTGACCGGTCTGCAAAAGGGCGACCACGTCATTCCGCTCTACACCCCCGAATGCCGTCATTGCAAGTTTTGCCTGTCACGTAAAACCAATTTGTGCCAGCTGATTCGCGGCACGCAGGGCAAGGGCCTGATGCCCGACGCCACCAGCCGCTTCAGCCTGGACGGCAAACCCATTTTTCATTACATGGGCACCAGCACCTTCAGCAACTACACCGTGGTGCCTGAGATTGCGCTGGCCAAGATTCGCAAGGATGCGCCGTTTGACAAGGTCTGCTACATCGGCTGCGGCGTCACCACCGGCATCGGTGCGGTGCTGTTCTCCGCCAAGGTCGAAGCTGGCGCCAATGTGGTGGTGTTCGGTTTGGGCGGCATTGGCCTGAACGTGATTCAGGGCGCCAAAATGGTCGGCGCGGACAAAATTATCGGCGTGGACATCAATCCGGCACGGCAAGAAATGGCGCGCAAGTTTGGCATGACGCACTTCATCAACCCGAAAGAAGTTGAGAACGTGGTGGACGCCATCGTGCAGCTGACCGATGGCGGTGCCGACTACAGCTTTGAGTGCATCGGCAACACGCAGGTGATGCGCCAGGCGCTGGAATGCACGCACAAGGGCTGGGGCCGCAGCATCATCATCGGCGTGGCCGAAGCCGGCGCCGAGATCAGCACCCGGCCGTTCCAGTTGGTCACTGGCCGCAAGTGGGAAGGCTCGGCCTTTGGCGGTGCCCGCGGCCGCACCGATGTGCCCAAAATCGTGGACTGGTACATGGAAGGCAAGATCAACATTGACGACCTCATCACCCACACCATGCCGCTGGAAGATATCAACAAGGGCTTTAACTTGATGAAAAGCGGCGAGTCGATTCGCGGCGTGGTGCTGTTCTGATGGTGGCGCTGACGCTGCTGAGCGAACACGCCTGCTTTGGCGGCGTGCAGCGCTTTTACCAGCATGCTTCGACCCAGATTGGCTTGCCCATGAAGTTTTCGGTTTACCTGCCGCCGCAGGCAAGGCAGACCCCAGTGCCGGCCTTGCTGTTTCTGGCAGGCCTGACCTGTACTGACGAAACCTTCATGGCCAAGGCCGGTGCGCAACGCGTTGCGGCCGAACTGGGGCTGGCGCTGATCGCACCCGACACCAGCCCGCGCGGTGCCGGTGTGCCAGGTGAAGCCGACAGTTGGGACTTTGGGGTCGGCGCTGGTTTTTACCTCGACGCCACGCAGGCGCCTTGGTCTACGCACTACCGCATGGAAAGCTATCTCACGGCCGAGTTGCTGCCGCTGATCGCGCAAGTGCTGCCGGTGGATGCGCAGCGCCTGGGTATTTTTGGCCACTCCATGGGCGGCCACGGGGCCTTAACCTTGGCCCTCAAGCACCCGGAGTTGTTCAAGTCGGTGTCGGCTTTTGCACCGATCTGCGCGCCCACGCAATGCCCTTGGGGGCAGAAAGCGTTGGCCGGTTATCTGGGCGCCGATACGTCGACGTGGGCGGCCCACGATGCCAGCGCCCTGATGCGTGAACGCGGCACCGCACCTTATCCCGGCGGCATCCTGATCGACCAGGGGCTGGCGGACAAGTTTTTGCCCACGCAGTTGCATCCGCACCTGTTTGAAGCCGCCTGCGCTCAAGCTGGGCAGCCCCTGACGCTACGCCGCCATGCGGGCTACGACCACGGCTACTACTTCATCTCAACCTTCATGGCGGACCACCTGGCGCACCATGCGCGGACGCTGTTGTAGCGTTGGCTTCTATGACAGTAGGCGCGCTGTGCGCCTACACCTCACATCAAGCGTAGTCGCTCACCGGTACGCACGAGCAGAACAGGTTGCGGTCGCCATACACGTTGTCAACCCGGCCCACTGGTGGCCAGTACTTCACGTTTTTGAGCGTGGCCAGCGGGAAACCGCCGACTTCGCGTGAGTAAGGACGATCCCAGTTCGCGCCCATCAACGATGCTGCCGTGTGCGGCGCGTGCTTCAGCGGGTTGTTGTCGCGTGGCCATTCACCGCTTTCGACTTTGGCAATCTCGCCACGAATGGCGATCATGGCGTTGATGAAACGGTTCAGCTCGCTCAAGGTTTCGCTTTCGGTCGGCTCCACCATCAGCGTGCCGGGCACGGGGAAGCTCAAGGTGGGGGCGTGAAAACCGTAGTCCATCAGGCGCTTGGCCACGTCTTCGGCCGAGATGCCGTTGGCGCCGCCACTGCTTTCCTTCAGAGGCCGCAGGTCCAGAATGCACTCGTGTGCGACATGGCCGTTGGCGCTGGCGTACAGCGTCGGGTAGTGGTCACGCAGGCGGGCGCTGATGTAGTTGGCGGCCAGAATCGCCACTTCGGTGGCGGACTGCAGACCGTCCGGGCCCATCATGCGGCAGTACATCCAGCTGATCGGCAGCACGGCCGCGTTGCCCTAGGGCGCGTCAGAGACTGCGCGGGTGCC
>CAJAFJ010000502.1 GCA_903938955.1 uncultured beta proteobacterium
CACCGTGGTGCGGTGGGTTGCCAGCACAATGGTTTTTCCGCGCTGACGCAAGTCGTTGATGGCCGCGACCAAGGCCTGCTCACCGGCCTCATCCAGGTTAGAGTTCGGTTCATCCAGCACCAGCAGGGGCGGGTCGCCATACATCGCGCGTGCCAGGCCAATACGCTGCTTTTGCCCGCCGGACAAACCACCACCGGCCTCGCCCAGCGGCGTGTCATAACCCCGCGGAAAATGCAGAATCATCTCGTGAACCCCGGCACGCTTGGCTGCGGTAATGACCTGCTCAGAATCCACTTCGCCGAAGCGGGCAATATTCTCGGCCACCGTGCCCGCAAACAACTCAATGTCTTGCGGCAGATAACCAATATGCGGCCCCAGTTGGTCTTTGCTCCATCGGTAAATATCGGCACCATCCAGGCGAACCTTGCCGGTCGTGGCCGGCCACACCCCCACCAGCAAACGCGCCAGCGTGGACTTGCCCGAGCCTGACGGCCCTATCACCCCCAGCACATCGCCCGGCTGCAGCGACAGCGACACACCTTTCAACACCGCAACGTTTGAGCCCGGTGGAACCGCCGTTGCCGCCTCGACCGACACCGCACCCAACGGCTTGGGTAAATCCATGCCTGCCTGGCGTGCCGGATTGTCAGACAGCAGCAGACTCAGGCGCTGGTAGGCGTTTTTGACACTGTTCCATTGCTTGCCTACATTGATCAACTGATCCAGTGGGCCGGTTGCCTTGCCCAGCAAAATGGAGCCTGCAATCATCATGCCGGGCGATATTTTTCCTTCGATGACCAGCAAGGCGCCCAGACCCAACACCAGCGACTGCATGGAGACCCGCACGAATTTGCTGGCCGCGGTGACGATGCCTGCTTTTTCGCTGGCGTGTGCCTGCAGCTTTAAAAAGCGGCTGTGCAATTTGAACCAGCGCGCCATCAGGTTCGGCAACATGCCCATGGCCTCGATCACCTCGGCATTGCGCAGGTTGCTGGTGGCCAGGTTGCCCGAGGCAATGGCGAGCGCACTGGCTTCGGCCAGGGGCTTTCTGGACACGACCTCATTCAAGTAGGCCAGACCCACCATGATGACCACCCCCAGCAAGGCGAACAGCCCCAGATAAACGTTGAACATAAAAATAACCACCAGATACACCGGAACCCAAGGCGCATCAAAAAAAGCAAACAAGCCCTGGCCGACCAGAAATTGCCGTATCTGCGTCAGGTCCTGCAGTGCTTGCCCCGCGTTGCCGCCCGATTTCAGATTTTGCTCAAAAGCGGCGGTGTAAACGCGTTTGTTCAATTGCATATCCAGCTTGGCACCGACGCGAATGAGGACAAAGCTGCGGACAAACTCCAGTGCGCCCATCAGCGCCGACGACCTGATCCGCCAGATCAATCTCGTGCGCGGCCATTTCGAGGCCGGGCGGCCGTAGACAACAGGGAGGGGCAATGGGGATCTTCCGCTATTGCCGTCTGTCCCTGCGCAGCCTGGTCATTCTGATCGAGCGCCTACCTACCTTTTTCCGCCTGTCATGGTTGTGCATAGCGGTCAGCCTGCTGGGCGTCGCCGTGTCGTCCCGCCACGCCGTGGCCGGCGGCGTGACCGATCTGCTGGCGCGCGGCGTGTTCGTGGTGGCCTGGCTGCGGCTGGTCGGGCTGGGAGAAGTTCCCTCCAGCCGCCACTATTTCCGTCTGGGGCGGCGCGAGGCCTCCGGGGCGATGGCCTGGGTGGCGACCGAGCTGTTCGTCAATCTCCCCGCCATGGTGATCTCCGCCTCGCTGGCCATCGCCACCGGCGTTCCCCTGGCCGATGCGGTGATG
>CAJAFJ010000503.1 GCA_903938955.1 uncultured beta proteobacterium
CCCGGTGGCCATGAAGCTGGGCATTGACCCGGTGCATTTCGGCATCATCATGGTGGTGAACATGGAAGTTGGCATGTGCCATCCGCCGGTCGGGCTGAACCTGTATGTGGCCTCGGGCATCACCAAAATGGGCATCACCGAGCTGACCGTGGCGGTGTGGCCGTGGCTGCTGTCGATGCTGGCCTTTTTGATGCTGGTGACTTATTGGCCTGGCCTGTCCACTTGGTTCCCGCGCCTGCTGGGCATGATGTAGCACAAATTTATCCTAAAAACCGCAGTTGCCTGAGCTAAAAGCAGCACAAACCCAACACTGGCGAGGCTTTGAGCGTTTTTGGCACACTCACCCAATGGGTGAAATTATCAAGTGCGCAAAAACGGTCCTCGCGCAGGCCAGTGACGAGTTTGCAGCGGTGCAAACGATGGGTGGACGCATGCACGTACGCTGGGACTACGGGGCGCAGGCTACGCCACACGGACAAATCGTCTACTTTGCAGAGTTTCTGGCCACCGCAGGCATCTTTGACAACTGGGTGAAGACGTGTCCACTTCACTACACCAGCCCCAACGCATCAAGCGTGCGAGACGTGCTGGACACCTTGATGTTGGGCGTGCTGTCTGGCTCCAAGCGCTACGCCCACCTGGCGGGCATCCGGGGCGACCAGGTGGCAGCACAGGCACTGGGGCTGAACAAAATCGTCAGCGAAGACAGCGTGCGCCGCGCCCTGAGCGCGATGGAGCCGCAGGCTGCTCAGAAATGGATGCAGCAAGCGCTCCAAGACAGTGTGATGGCGGCCTTGGATCGAAGCTGGATACTCGCCTGGACACCACCATCAAGTCCCTGTACGCTCACCAAGAGGGTGCCCAGATCGGTTACAACCCCCACAAGCCGGGGCGTCCCAGCCACGCCCTGCACACCTACTGGGTAGGCAACCTGCGGCTGGTGCTGGACATGCAACTGCGCAGCGGCAAAGAGCACAGTTCGGGTCATGGCAAAGCGGGTCTGAGCAAACTACTCGACGAGTTGGGAGAACGTGGTCCGGCCATGGTCAGGGGCGACAGCGGCTACGGCAACGAGGACATCATCGAAATCTGCGAAAAACACAATCGCCGTTACCTGCTGCGCCTGCGCAAGACGGCCAATGTCAAACGGCTCATCCAGAGGCTGTTTAACCGCCAGGACTGGAGCGCGGCCAATGAGGCCAGCCAAGGCTGGCAAGCCATAGAGGATAAGTTGCCTCTGGCCGGCGGAGCAAGGAGCGCCGCGTGGTGGTGTTGCGCCGCCCCATCAAGCGTGATGTGGCGCTTACAAAAAGGAACAAAGAGGGCCAACAACAAGTGCTTGCCTTGGGTTGGGATGAGGTACAGGAGGACGCACAACTCTGGCAATATACCGTATTGGTCACTGACGTTGACTACGAGCTCAGTGCCATCGGGCAACTTTACCGGGATCGGTGCGATTGCGAGAACGGCTTTGACGAATTGAAGAACCAGTGGGGCTGGGGCGGCTTCACTACCCAAGATATGCATCGCAGCGAGCTGACAGCCCGCGCTGTGGCGCTGGTTTACAACTGGTGGAGCTGGTACGTGCGGGCGGCCAACCCACAAGCACGCCGTGAAGCGCTGACCAGCCGTCCACTGCTATTGGCAGCGGTGGGGCGGGCCACGCACTCCGGGGGCAGAACCGAGTTGCACCTGACTCCTAGGCATGCCGAAGTGGGATTGATCAAAACCATGATCGCCAACGTTCAGCAGGCTATAGCCTATGTCAAAAGAGCTGCGGAGCAGTTGCCAAAATTTGATCGCTGGCGCGTCCTGCTGGGCTACATCTGCGAGAGAATTACCCGTCAAACCGTATTGCCGTCCCCGCCAGCAGCTATCGTGGGGGCCGGGTAACTGCGGTTTTTAGGTTCAATTCGTCAAAGCCGTTCTCGCAATCGCACCGATCCC
>CAJAFJ010000504.1 GCA_903938955.1 uncultured beta proteobacterium
GCCTGGGCGCCTTCTCCAAACCACTTTTTGCATTGGCCAGTTCCTCTGGTCTGGTCATCACGGCGCGCTTGCTGGACCGTGTCGGCAAAGGCATTCGGGGGGCGCCGCGCGACGCACTGGTGGCCGACCTGGCGCCGCCTGACATGCGCGGTGCAGCCTTTGGCCTGCGCCAGTCGCTGGATACCGCAGGCGCTTTTATCGGCCCGGTGCTGGCCATGGGTTTGATGCTGCTGTGGGCCAACGATTTTCGGGCGGTGTTCTGGGTGGCCGTCATCCCCGCCCTGCTGTGTGTGGCGCTGCTGATTTTGGGCGTGCAAGAGCCGCAACGCCCCCCGGGCGCCGTGCGCACCAACCCCATCAACCGGCAGAATCTGGCACGCCTGAGCGCCGAGTACTGGTGGGTGGTGACTATTGGCGCGGTGTTCACGCTGGCGCGCTTCAGCGAAGCTTTTTTGGTGCTGCGCACACAGCAAGGCGGCTTGCCGCTGGCCTGGACGCCTGCGGTGCTGATCGCCATGAACCTGGTTTACGCGGCCTGCGCCTACCCTTTCGGCAAACTCGCTGACAAAGTGAGCCATACGCAACTGCTGGCCTGGGGTGTGGTGTTGCTGATCGCTGCCGATGCCTTGCTGGCCTATAGCAACCAGGGCGTCTGGGTGTGGGCTGGCATTGGGCTATGGGGCCTGCACATGGCCATGACCCAAGGCTTGCTGGCCACCATGGTGGCCGACACCGCACCCGATGATTTGCGCGGCACGGCTTACGGTTTCTTCAACCTGGTCAGCGGCCTGGCCATGCTGATCGCCAGCGGTCTGGCGGGCTGGCTGTGGGACCAGTGGGGCGCGCCCTTCACCTTCATGGCGGGTATCGTCTTCAGCGTGCTGGCGCTGCTGCTGTTGGGGTTACGACCGGCGTTTGCAAAAACCGCTTCGTGACAAGGCGGCTGACAGCCATCAACTCATCGCCCGTTTCAACTCGGCCACACGCAGGGCGATGGACACCCGGTCGATGCCCACTTCGGCGTTGGACAGATAACGCTCCAAGTCATTGACGGCCAATTCAGTGTGCGACATCTCTGCATGGGCCAGGCCGCGGTCGCGGTACTCGCTCCAGTCCAGCGGCAGCAGGACAATCAAGCGGTCTTGCACCGCGATCAAACGCGTCCAGTCTTCCTGGGTGGAGTGGATTTCTTTCAGGTTGCGCAGCATCCGTCCGATGATCTCGCGCGGGCTGGACGCTTGAAGGTAAATCCCCAGTGGCGCTTCAAACGCCTCGACCAAGCCATTGCGGTGGCGATAAGGCCCCAGTCGCTCGGCCAGCGCTTCGCGGCTGAGCGATTGTCCGTCCAGCGGATCAATCACCACCTGGCCCTCGGGCAGGTTGACCTTCACCATGAAATGCCCCGGAAAACCAATGCCCTGCGCCGCCAGACCCAGCCCTTGCGCCAACTCCAGCCACAGCACGGCCAGTGTGATGGGGATAGCCCGGCGCGTGAGCAACACCTGGCTCAGGTAGCTGTTGTCGGGGTCGTAGTAATCATTGACATTGCCGGCAAACTTCAAATCCCGAAAGAAAAACTGGTTGACCGCACGCAGCTTGTGCAGCGGCCCGGCATCTGCCGGAAGGCGGCGCTTGAGACGGGCGAGCAACAGATCCACATCGCCCAGCACCTGCTGCACATCCAGATCGGGGTAGTCATCCTGTGCCAGGCACACCGCCGCTTCGAGCAGCGGAAACCCGGTGTCGCTTTGCACCAAGGTGGCAAAGTAGGCCAGAGGCGAAGGCACATCCAGTGATAGATTCATGGTCTTATCCTATACGATGCGCCGATTTTAGGGAGCAAACCCACGGGCGCTGGTGGCCTGGCCTTGCAGCGGCTGGGCGGGCTCTCGCAGCGCGGCCTCCACCGGCTTACGCCCGGTGATATCACGGATGATGCCAATGAAGTGCGTCAACAGGCCTTGTGCGTCATGTACCGGCACAATCGTCAGTTCGTTCCAAAACGGGCGGCTGTCTTTGCGGTAATTGAGGATTTCGCCCGTGTACGGCATGGCGGTGGCCAGACATTGGTGCAAGCGCTCAACCTCAGTCGGATCGGTCAGTGGCCCCATCAGAAACCCGTAATGCAAACCCACAATGTCTTTTTCGACATAGCCGGTGATCCGCACAAAGGCGTCATTGGTCGACAGGATGCGCTGCTGCGGGCAGGTCATGAGCACACCCTGAGCGACCGCTTGCAGGGCCTGGTCGCTCAGGTGCCGGGCGGCTTCGGCCAACTTGCGCTCGGTGATATCGGTCAGCACCACCCGCTGCTGAAACGAATGAACCGGGTGCTGCGTGGTCGTGACAAACAACTGCACCCAGAAAGCGCTACCGTCATTTTTCACCATCCGCAACTCGCAGTACCGGGGCTCCTCTGACAAGGCGTGTCGTTTGTGATGCAGGTAGTAGACATCCCGATCGTCCACCTGAATAAACCGCGTGAGGGGCCGGTTCACCATCTCGCTGCGCGTGAAGCCCAGCAGCTTGGCGGCGGTGAGGTTGGTTTGCAGGATCAGGCCATGGTCATCGAGAGTCAAATAGCTGACCGGCGCCAGGTCGTACAGGTCGAAATAACGCGTCCGCTCGGCATCCAGTGCCAATTGCGAGCGGCGCAACTCCTCGTTTTGCATTTCCAGTTCAATTTGGTAGACGCGCAGCTCATGAAACAGCAACTGCGTATCTTCAGGCGTCATTTCAGCCACGACGTCCAGTGACAGCCACTCTTGTTCACTGAGTAGGGCTTCGGCTTTGTCACGCAATATCTCGTTCGGCATCAGCGCCGGGGCGAGGGGCGTGCGTAATTGTTGTTCTGTCATGGAGCGCGTATTCCGGTTGATCTGGGTGAGATTTTCGCGCACCTACGGGGCCAAGCCTGCGCCAGCAGGGCTCAACGCCGCAAGAACTGCCGAAGTTTCAGACCTGCCGCCCAGAGTGCGACAAAATAAATAAGGGCCGAGCCCAGCATCACCAAAGCCAGCAGCCCGATGCGCTTGAAACTCGCGCTGCGCAACTGGGTCCAGGCAAAAGCGTCGTTGGCCCACATAAGAAACACCGCCAGCAAGGCGCAAGCCGCCACCACTTGCAGGGTGAACACCCCCCAGCCCGGCTCAGGCTTGTAACTGCCGCGCTTGAGCAGCCCGACCAATAGCCACAAGGCATTGATCAAGGCGCCGATACCAATCGACAGCGTCAGCGCGGCATGGGCAAACAGCGGCACCAGACCGACGTTGAGCAACTGCGTAATGACCAGCACCGCAATGGCGATGCGCACCGGGGTTTTGGTGTCCAGATTGGCGTAGTAACCGGGCGCCAGCACCTTGATGGCCACAATCCCAACCAGCCCGACGCCCCAGCCCATCAGCGCCGTGGTGATTTGCTGCACGTCAAAGTCGGTCATGGCGCCGTAGTGGTACAGCACCGCCACCAGCGGCTTGGCGAAAACAATCAGGGCAATGGCACACGGCACGGCCAACAGCACCACCAGGCGCAAGCCCCAATCCAGCATGGCGGAATATTTGGCGGTGTCGCCCGAGGCCCGTGCCCCGGCAAGTTGCGGCATCAGCACCACGCCCATCGCCACGCCCAGCATGGCGGTGGGGAACTCCATTAGCCGGTCGGCGTAAGTGATCCAGCTAACGCTGCCCGTGGCCAGGCGCGAGGCAATTTGCGTGTTGATCAGCATCGAGATGTGCGCCACGCTGACGCCCAGCAAGGCCGGGCCCATCAGTTTCAAAATGCTTTTGGTGCCGGGGTCGGCCCAGGCGGTTTTCAGCTCACGCCAGCGCCAGCCCACTTTGGGATGCAGTCCCAGTTTTCTCAAGGCCAGCCATTGCACCACCAGTTGCAGCACGCCACCCAGCAGCACGCCCCCGGCCAGCGCATAAATCGGCTCCAGGCCCAGCGTTTTAAACCACGGCGCACCCAGCCAGGCGGCGCCAATCATGCAGATATTGAGCAGCACCGGCGTGGCTGCCGGCACGGCAAAGCGGCGCCAGGTGTTGAGCACCCCGGCAGCCAGCGCCACCAGCGACATGAAGGCGATGTACGGAAACATCCAGCGCGTCATGACCACCGCTACCTCGAAACCGTGCGGGCTTTGCTTCAGGCCGCTCGCCATCGCCCACACGAGCCAGGGGGCGCACGCCACGCCAATCAGGCTCAGCACCAGCAAGGCCCACGACAACACCGTGGCCACCCGGTCAATCAATAATTTGGTGGCGACCTCACCATGCTGGGCTTTAGTGGCGGCCAGCACCGGCACAAAGGCCTGGCTGAAAGCACCTTCGCCAAAAAAACGGCGAAACAGGTTGGGAATGCGAAACGCCACATTGAACGCATCGGTCAAAGCGCTGGCGCCAAAGGTGGACGCAATTAGCAACTCGCGCGCCAAGCCGGTGATGCGCGACAGCAGGGTCAACAGGGAAACGATGGAGGCAGATTTGAATAAACTCACGGCGCCGAGTGTAGCGTCGGCATCGCCTGCACCGTGGGCTGCAAGGGCGCACAATACCGCACCTCCAACTTTGTCAAACCGTGCCCCCCATGCGTCTTAGCGGCCACTTCTCTTCTGCACTCGTCGCCAACGACGGATTGGCCATGTACCAGGCCATGCTCGATCACCTGCCCGTGGGTATTGGCATTTTTGACCATGAATTCAGGCTGATGGCGATCAACCGCCGGCTGGTGGACATGCTCGATTTTCCCTTGTCCATGTTTGAGGGAGTCTTGCCGACGCTGGAGGACTTGACACTGTTCAATGCCAAGCGTGGTGATTACGGCGCAGGCGACCCCCACCAGCAGACCTTTGAGCGCATGGAGCTGGCACGCCAAAGGCAGGCACACCGCTTCAAACGTGTTCGGCCCAACGGGCATGTGCTGGAGATCACGGGTGCGCCCCTGCCCAATGGGGGCTTCATCAGCATTTACACCGACATCACCGAGCAGCAGCACGTCGAGGCGGCACTGCGCGAGCAAGCGCTGTATTTAAAAAGTGTGATGGATCACCTGCCGCAAGGCATCTCGGTCTTTGACGCACAACTTCACCTCAAGTGCTGGAACACCACCTTTCTTGATGTGCTCAACCTCCCGCCCGAGAGCGCCTACCCGGATGTACCGTTTGAGAATCTGATCATGGTTCCGGCACTGCGGGGTGAGTATGGGCCGGGCGATCCGGTGGAACAGGTGGCGCAACGGCGCGCCATGGCGCTTAAATTCCAGGCCCATCGGTTTGAACGCACCAGGCCCAATGGCCGCACCCATCTGGTGGAAGGTCGCCCCATGCTGATGGACGGGCAAACCGTTGGCTTTGTCACCAGCTACACCGACATCACCGAACAAAATGCCACCGAGCGCGAACTTCGCCGGCAAAGCGAGGTGTTTCAGACCCTGGTGGACAACATCCCCGGTGGCGTCACGCTGTTTGGCGCGGACCTTCGACTGCTGGTCTACAACCAGGAATACGCCCGCCTGCTCAATTTTCCGCCGGAACTGTTTGAGGACAATCCGACACTGGAGCGGTTTTTCCGTTTCAATGCCGAACGCGGCGAATATGGCCATGGTGACGCAGAGGTTCAGGTTCAACAATTGCTGGATCGGGCACGCCTGCATTTGCCCCACCAATTTACGCGCACCCGCCCGGATGGCAGCATTCTGGACGTGCGCGGCCTGCCGCTGGCGGACGGCAGCTTTGTCACAATCTACACCGACGTCACCGAACAGCACCGGGCGGTCGAGGCGATTGAGCGCCTGGCCCACCGCGATGCGCTCACCGGTTTGGCCAACCGCTACACGCTGGAAGCCCGGCTGGACCAACTGGTGGCCGACGCACGCCGACACGACCGGCGCCTGGCCGTCATGTTCCTGGACATGGACAACTTTAAGACCATCAACGACACGCTGGGCCATGGCGTGGGTGACCAGTTCCTGCAGGCCATCGCCACGCGGCTCAACGCCACCGTGCGCGACAACGACATCGTGGCGCGCCTGGGCGGTGACGAATTTGTGGTGGTGCTGGCCGATCTTGAAGATCCCCAGGATGCCACCAGCGTCGCCACCAAAATCATCGACAGCCTGCGCCAGCCGATTTCGGTTGACCGGCATGCACTGCGGGCCTCCGTCTCCATCGGCATCTGTTTTTACCCGGAGGACGGAAAAGACCGAGGTGCGTTGATGCAAAGCGCCGACATTGCCATGTACCACGCCAAAAATGCGGGCAAAGGGGTGTTTCACTTCTTTGATGCCGCCATGATGACCGCCGCCACCAAGCGCCTGGCGCTGGAACACGACCTGCGTGAAGCCGTCAGCCAGCAACAGTTTGTGCTGCACTACCAGCCGCAACTGGATGCAAGCGGCCAGCGCGCCACCGGCGTGGAAGCACTGATCCGCTGGCAAAAACCCAGCGGCGAACTGGTGCCGCCCAACGACTTTATTCCGCTGGCCGAAGAACTTGGCCTGATCAACGAGATGGGCGACTGGGCGCTGCAAACCGCCTGCCAGACACTGGCACGCTGGCGCCAGTGCGGCTTGGCCGACCTGACAATGGCCGTCAATCTGAGTGCCATCCAGTTACGCAACGCTGCCCTGCCGCAATCCATTTCCGCCGCGCTGCTGGCAAGCGGCCTGCCCGGTCAGGCCCTGACCCTGGAAATTACCGAATCCGTGGCGATGCAGGACCCGCAGGCGTCAATCGAACGCCTGGGGCTGATTCGTGCCTTGGGCGTGCGCCTGGCGATGGATGACTTTGGCACCGGCTACTCGTCGCTGGCCTACCTCAAACGCCTGCCGCTGGACTACCTCAAGCTCGACCGCGCGTTTGTGCAAGACCTGGAGACCGATTGCAACGATGCCGCCATTTGCGCCGCCACCATCGGGTTGGCCCATAACCTGGGCTTCACGGTGATTGCAGAAGGCGTTGAAACGCAGGCGCAACGCCTCTACCTGGCCAACCTGGGCTGCGACGCTTTTCAGGGCTATTACTTCAGCCGCCCGCTGCCCGAGGCGGCCGCATTTGAGTGGCTGACGGCACAGGACCGCATGCTGATAGAATCGAAGGCTTTGCTGACAACATCCACAGACCCAAGGAACTAAATAATGGCATCTACCAAACCCAAGAAAAAAAACCCACGCCTGGCGTCGGGTCGTAAACGCGTCCGTCAGGACATCAAAATCAATGCAGCGAACACTTCCCTGCGTTCCAAGTACCGCACCGCGGTCAAGAACGTAGAAAAAGCAGTTCTCGCTGGCGACAAGGTCAAAGCGACCGAGTTGTTTGCCAAAATGCAAGCCGTGGTTGACACCGTGGCTGACAAAGGCATCTTCCACAAAAACAAAGCAGCTCGTGACAAGAGCCGCCTGTCGACCAAGGTGAAAGCCCTGGCCGCAGTAGCCGCCTGATTTCA
>CAJAFJ010000505.1 GCA_903938955.1 uncultured beta proteobacterium
GCCAGCTGCTGGCGCTGCTCAAAGCCAAGTGCCGCCAGCTTGCCCTCCACCACCCCTTGGACCCGCCGGGCCAAGGCGACTTCGACCCCGACCCGTTCGCGGTCGTACGTCAAAGTGGGCCAGTCGGGTTGCTGCCAGATGAATTCAGGGGTTTCCATGCTTTCCACTCCAGTGTGAGGCGATTGTGCGCCCTATTCGGCTCATAAAATGAGTCGAATAAAAGAATCAATCGACTCATTCCAACGCAAACTTCGAAATAACTATGCATGCGTGAACAGAGATGGGGCTCACGGGCGGAAGCACTTGGACAAGTGGCACCGCGTGCGCATCAATGGGCCGCAAAACCGCGATAGTCAGGTGACCAAGGGCCGCTGCGTGAAGTTGGCAGGGCGCTTCTCCAAAAAAGCCTGCATGCCTTCCTGCGCATCAGGCGTCATGGCGGCATGGGCCATCCCCTCAATCGCGACCTGGTAGGCCTGCGTCTGCGGTAAACCGGCCTGCTGGTAAAAACCCTGTTTACCCAGCGCCTTGGACAGCGCGCTGCCCCGGGTGGCGCGCGTGATCAGGTCCAGCACGGCGGCGTCCAGCTGATCGGCGGGCACGGCCCGGTTGATCAAGCCCCAGTCGGCGGCGGTGGCGGCGTCAATCATGTCGCCAGTCAGTGCCATTTCCAGCGCCCGTTTGCGGCTCACGTTGCGGCTGACCGCCACCAGCGGCGTGTGGCAAAACAGGCCCGCCTTGCCGCCCGGAATGGCAAACCCGGCGCTGTCAGCGGCTATCGCCAGATCACAGGTCGCCACCAACTGGCAACCGGCGGCAGTGGCCAGCGCATGCACTTTGGCGATGACCGGTTGCGGCATGGCCTGGATGGCGTCCATCATCTCGGTACAGACGTTGAAGAGTTCGCGCGCTTGGTCCAGCGTGGCGCCCGCCATGTCGCCAAAGTTGTGCCCGGCGCTGAAGACCGGGCCGTTGGCCGCCAGAATCACGCCCAGCGCCTCGCTCTGTGCCACGGCGCGCACGGCTTGCGTCAACTCCTGCATGACATTCAGCGCCAGCGCGTTGCGCTTCTCGGGGCGATTCAGGGTGATGGTGGTGATCGGGCCGTCGACTGAGACCCGCAAATGTTCGTAGTTCATACGAACATTGTGGCATCGCGGTACGTCAGGCTTTTTGGCTGGCCATGGCCTGGCCCAGTTGCACTGGGCCTGCCGGTGCCCAGGCCGGGTTGAACTTCAGCGGGCCTTTGGGGAACAGCAGCACCACGGTGGAACCGAGCAAAAAGCGGCCCATTTCCTGGCCCTGCTTCAGGTGAACCGGCTTGTCGTCGTAGCGCCAGTCGCGCACCACGCCCGGACGCGGCGGGTTGATCAGGCCATGCCACACCGTGGCCATGCTGCCGACGATGGTGGCGCCCACCAGCACCAGCACAAACGGGCCGCGCGCTGACTCAAACACGCACACCACGCGCTCGTTGCGGGCAAACAGGCCCGGCACACCACGCGCAGTGGTCGGGTTGACCGAGAACAGGTCGCCCGGCACATAAATCATGCGCGTCAGGCGGCCATCGCACGGCATGTGGATGCGGTGGTAGTCCTTGGGGCTCAGGTAGAGCGTGGCAAAACTGCCGCCGTCAAAGCGGGCGGCCAGCGCGGCATCGCCCCCGACCAACGCGGTGCTGGAATAGCTGTGGCCTTTA
>CAJAFJ010000506.1 GCA_903938955.1 uncultured beta proteobacterium
GAACGACTGTCCTTGTCATGCCGGGTTACTTGCCATCTACCTGCTGGAGCGTGTGGTCGCTGAACTGTTCATGCCATACCGGGATTGATGCCGTTAGAGGGTTGCTTGACCGTAGCGCGGCGATTGTGCATTCAAAGCCGGTGATATCTGGCTGGATAACAAAGGTTTACATTTTTCTTAGCCCAAAGCGCCTACCCCGTTTGGGAGTATCCGCCAATGTGTTTCCACCCCATGCTGCCTAGAGTTGGTTTGTAGAAATACAGCCCAACGGTCAGGCTCTTATGGTCGGCACATACAAGGAGTTCATCATGGCATTCACTATCACCGGCCAGTTGGTCGTCGACGAGACCACGGGCACGCAGAACACGTCTGCAGGCGGCAGCGACATCACGGGTAACGATGTTGCATTTGGCTTGGGCGCCGTCGCCACCTCAGTGCTTGAGTTCAATGCGCTTCTAAGTTTGGCGGTAACGCAGACAGTCGTCCAGACCAACGTCTCCGTGAGCAATGGCACAACGGCCCTTCCACTGGGCAGTCGCTTGATCACCAATTTGCCCGCCAATGTCTCTGATCTGGCCTTCACCCAGGCCGACGGAAGTGCTTTCACAGGGCAGGCAGCGATGTTCGGGGCCGGGGCCACGGACTTCATGCGGACTACCGATGGCAGCAAGATATTTCTCTACAGCTTTGTGGGCGACGCCCCCAACCTGGATACCGAGAACAACGTCGTTTTCGGCCGCAAAGGCGTTTGGGATCCAACGGCCAATGGCGGGTTGGGTGACTATGTGGCCAGCGCGACTGGGGACATCGTCTTTGCCGCCTATCTGCAGCCAACCTCCAATACACCCGATGATCTGTCAACGCTGCTGGTAGACGAATCCGCCCTGGCCAGCGATACAGGTGCCACGGGCGCCAAAGTCTGGCTGGTGGAGTACGAGCCGATCCAGCACCCGGCGCAGGGATCAGACGCCGCGGCCTACGATGACCAATTGAATTTGTACAACCTGTATGTCACGGTCAATCAATTCAGCAGCTTTTCCCTGGAGGGCGCGCCCTCCGGTCAAAACCTGTTCCTGATGTTCGGCGATGGCACCCCTGGCGTTGACAAAAACGGAGACCCAGCCGACGAAGTATCCATCGTCGTCACCGCTACCAATGCCGTGAATCAGTCCGGCCCGGACCAGGACCCGACGCACACGGGCGACGACCTCAGCATCGTGACAGGCGGCACCGTCAACACCGGCCAGGGCGGCGGCGGCACCACGCTGGGCCACACCAACCAGATGATCGATGCGGGCGAAGCGCTGGCCTTCACCTTCGTGACTGGCGCCACGCCCGACGTCACCGTTCCCAACCTGGATCAAAACGAGGCCGACCTGGAAAGCAACATCAAGTTCACCGCTCTTTACAACTCGACCGGCGCCAGCTTTACCGTCGTCCAATTGCAGCAGGACAAGGCAGCCACACTGACGATCAGCGCGAGTAACGCCGACTTCGCGCCGGCGGGAGCCTACATCGACGAGCTTCTCTTGTTTGACGATGGGTTTGTCAACATCAACTATGTCAAGGTCAGCATCCAGGAAAAGGTTGGCAATGCCATCGTGCCGGTGCTGGACCAGAATGGCGACCCTGTATTTAACGAATTCGGCCCCGGCGATTCCGGCATCGCAGATCCTGATACCGGTGTCACCGTCACTTTCAATGCCGACGGGACCGTGACCCTGACAGGGGTGGAGGCGCTCGACGTGATCGAGTACCACACCGGCGACGCTGGCGGCGCCCTCAGCCACAGCCGCGTGGTAATTGCCAACTCGGCCGTCAACCCCGGCAACCAATCGCACATTGACGCAGCTTTTGACATTGGCGGCTTCGCCCTGCGCAGTTCTGTCACCGAGACAGAACAGCTCTCAGTGCTGGGCTTCCAGGACGACGGTCCGACGGCAGACATCGCGGACGGCACCGGCTCGGTGACGATCGATGAGACGGCTGGCAACGACGGCGACGACGACACGTCGGGTGCGACGCTGCTGGGCGGGGTGGCACTGTCGACAGTGTTCAGCACAACGAACGTGCCCAACCCCGGTGAGGACGGCACCGACCTGCCGCAGTACGCGCTGAGCGATGCGCCGCTGGTGAGCACCACCGGCAGCAGCTTTGGCCAGGACGATGAAGGCGGGACCCAGGTTCTGTTGCTGGAGGTGACCGGTGGCGACGGCAGCAGCTCCGACCTGTTCACAACCGCTGGCGACGAGATCTTCCTGTCCAAGGAGGGCGATCTGATCGTCGGGCGCTATGACGCGGACGGTGATCTGGATGTCGACGGGGACGACGACGCAGCGTTCGCCATCGCGCTCGGCCAGGACGGCAAGGTGGCAACCGTGCAGTATGTTTCGCTGACGCACAACAGCGCGGGTGATGGCACGGTCCCACCGGGCAGCTACGACGAGCAAGTCGATCTGGATGGCAAGGTCGACGTGAAGGTGCTGGTCACCGATGGCGACGGCGACACCAGCGAAGACACGGTGGCCATCGGCAACGACATCAACTTTGAGGACGACGGACCGACGGCATCTGCCAACGACACGGTATTGCTCGACGACGATGCGCTCACGGATGGCAATCCGGGCGGCACAGGCGACGACGCGGACTCGGCCAACGTCAGCGGCACGCTGGGCCACGCATTTGGACAGGATGGTGAAGGTGCGACAGTGGCGTACCTGACAACCGGCGCACCTGCGGGCTTTACCTATGAAACATCGGGCACCAGCTTGCTGGTCAAGCAGGGCACGACGACCGTACTGACGCTGACGATGGTTTCCGCAACGGGCGCCTACACGGTGGTGCAGAACAACCCGATTCTCCATGCGGCGGGCCTGGACGAAAACAACCAGGAGTTCACCATCAACTACCGGGTGACCGATGGCGATGGCGACACGGCCGACGGCACATTGGGAATCAATGTCGATGACGATACGCCGGTCGTGATCGCCAAGTCGAACCTGGTCTACGCGAACGACAGCAACCCGCCTCCTAACGGCGATCCAGGGGGCACCGGCATCTTCGCCTACGCCATCGGTGCGGACACGCGGACGGGAACGACTTACAGCGCGACAAATTCCGATTTCGTGAGCCCGATCACCTTGACGGGCACGGTTGGAGTGGACCCGGACGGCGCTGGACCCTTGACGAATGCCCTTACCGACACATCCGTGACATGGTTCTCGGAGAGCGACACGGAGGCAGTGTTCAATGTGGACTTCACGTACTTGTCCAATCCGACGAGCGGGGCGACCACCACCATCAACGATGCCAAGCTGACCTTTGACAAGGAGGTCGGCACCTACAACTTGAAAGTGCCCGAAATCGAGAGTTTCAGTATCCTGCAGACCTCGACCCCCGGCAATACCCTTCAAGGCTATCTGGTCGACTCAGCCACGACGCAAAGCTCGAACCCGCCGGTTTCGGTGATGACCCTTGCCAGCGACTTCTTTGTGCAGTTCGAGGGATTCGGCGTGCTCAATGGGACGCCCCAAACCTTCGCTTACGACGCAACGACGGGCTTGTTCTCCAATGACCGGCGGTACGTCACCATCTCCTCGGGCTCGATTGGCGCTGCCAGCGACACACTGCAATCGGATGAGGTGATTGACTTGGACTTTTTCACTGAAAATCCAATGGGGTTCGTCAACTCGTCCGTGACAAGGGCGACGAGCAAGGCCGTCTTTGTCGAGATGGAACAGGTCGGCCCGGGCGCCGGGAAAGACCTGCTGGTGGTGCTGAAGTTGGTTGATGACGTCACAGGGGACACCATCAACCGGACCTTCATTGTTGGAAATTCGACCGGAAATGACGACATCATCAACGCGGATCTGCCCGCCTATGGCTTTGTGGCTGAGAAACAGAACGGCATCGTGGTCTTTGAAAGTAATGACTACAACTTCGGCACTGAGACCTACTCCATCCAGGGCATGCAGGTGGTGACATCGACCCAAAACACGAGCGGCACGGGGTACCAGCTCAATGGCCTCATCGACGATCCCACCACGGTGGCGATTGAGGGTGCCACAACCAATAGCCAGATTGCTTTCGGCGGCGACACGACTGAGGGGAACAACGAACCCATCAAGATCATTAATCTCGGTTTCGTGGCCTCGACCACCCCGGACGCCCACCTGATCTTCAACGTGGCGGTGAAAGATGCTGACGGCGATGCAACAGCGTCCCAAACGCTGGACGTGACAATCGTGGGCGGCGACGGTGTCACCGCCTCGGCGGATGCAGACACGTTCGTGATCGGCGACACGGACGTTGACGGGCTGCTCTCCATGGTCATGACGGTGATCGATGGCGGCTTTGTCACCGGCATTGACAAGCTGGACTTCTCGGTGGCAGGGTCTGGGACGAACTACACCGAGAACCTGGTCGCTGCGGCCAACCTGGCCGAATTCACCACAGCCGCCGATGACGCGTTGAACGGCACGATGACATACTACTTCGGCGTGGTTGCCGGCAACGGCTACTTGGCAATGGATGGCGACGCCAATGGCATCACCAGCATCGTCGAGCTGGTCGGCGTGACCAATATGGAGGCCGCCGACATCATGTGAACAGCAGCAACGACCTGACGGCCTGGCACTCTAAAAGGAACTAGGTCGTCGCTGTTGGACTATGGACTCCCTGTCAAGTGCAATATCTTGGCAGGGAGTTTGAATGTGTGAAGCGCTGAAACAGCATAGGCCAGAAGTGGCCTGATTCGTCAGTCACGCCTTGGCCACCGGCAGATCACCCCAGCAGGTGGTGTAGCCCGGCGAGCGGTGCTCCTGCTTCATCGACCAGAGGCGCCGATTGCCCGCCAGGCCCGCACTGCCCATCAGCACCGTGCCCCGGCCGTAACGCAGGTTCAGCTCATCCAGCGCCGTCATCAGACCCTGGCGCGTTGACGTGTCGTCATCTTCCAGCGGCAACTCGGCCTGCACCACCGCGTCAGATTGCAAATCCAGCAGCATCACGCCCGCTTTGGCCAATTGGAAGCCCGGCTGGTAAATGGCGCGCAACCCCGCCAGCGCCGCGCCCAGAATCACCGCCGTGTCGGCACTGGGGCGGCGTAGCGGTACGCAGATGGAACGGCTGAACTGCGCCTCGGCTCGAAACGGGCTGGTGCGAATAAAGCACAGCACTTGGCTGCGTTTCACCAGATCACCGCGCACCCCGGTTAAATCAATAAACGACTCGTCGATGGAATAAATCTCCTGCCGTGGCCCCAAACCCGCAGCCAGGCTCATCATGCGGTCACTCAGGTCGCCATACAGCGCAAAGTTGGCCGACAAGGCCCACCAGCCCTTTTGATTCGGCCAAGTGGCGAATCTTGAACCACGGCGCGCCCATGGCGATGCCCAGGGCTTTGGCCTCGTTGGAGCGAGCAATGGCGCAGCCGTCGTTGTTTCTGAATGACCCTAACAGTTAGTAGGGGATAAGTCCGCGAATTCATTCATGAATTTATGACTAACAGTTTTCTCTAGGAGTCTGGGCGGCAGAAGGGATTTTCCCGATGCCAATGATTGAAGTTTGAGGTGCAATATTGGGCATGAGTGCAAGCTACATCCCCTACCATCCTGAGCAGCAACAACTCTTGGCTTCCTGGCGGTACAACGGCAGGTGATCTGCAAACTTGGCCACCAGCACCTGGGCCAGCAGGCCGGTGGTGGGAATGCCTTTGTCGATGATGTGCGCTTCCACCGGTGCCTGGACCAGGGTCTCGCACTGGTTACACACTCATTTGCCGCGCACGTGACGCTCCACGCTGAACACGCCGGGCTGGTAGTCCAGCTTCTCGGCGACGTCTTCGCCGATGCGTTTCATCTGGCAGCTGCAATTGCAGATGGTGCTGTCTGGCTCGTGGGCAATCTCACGTCGGGGAAGATCGGCGGGCAGCACCTGGCGCTTGGGTTGCTGCTTCTCACCTGGGGACTTCTGTGCGGGTGCTGCCTGTTCGAGCTCCGCTTGCAGTGCCTGCAAGTCAGCATCGATGGTTTCTTCGAGCAGATTGCGCTGCTCGGTGTTGAAGTGCTCGCTCTGGGCGGCAAACTTCAGCCGCTTCAAGACCGCCATCTCGTGCGTGATTTTGTCGATGACGGCTTGCTTGAAGGTGATCTCTGCGTCGCGGCGTGCCAGATCGGCATTTTTGTTAGCCACCGTTTGCAGCAGCTCATTGACCACGGCACGCAGTTCTTCTGCGCTCAATTTGGACAATGATTCGGGGGCCACAACCATGACTGCAAGTGTGCCCGCGCCTGTGAAGATTACCTATTGGAGCATCGCCCAATAGACGTAAATTTCCCAGCGAATCAGGATCACACCACCGTAATGACACCCGCCTGCCCAACGCGTTGCCAGGGTAGGCCCAGCACCAGCGCATCGAGCTGGACTCGTTCAAGTTTGCAGTGGGCGGCACAGTCACCAGCCCAGACAAACTTGCCTTGATGCAGCCGGCGCGCCGCCAGCCAGATCCCGATGCGGTTGTGCGGCGCCGAAGATGGCGATCACTCGTGCCAATGCGGTGTCGGTTCCGGCACGCATATCCAACGGCGCCGTGGCCAGCCAGGCAGCATTGATGCGGATCATTTGAGAATCGCTGCCGTCCAGCTCGCAAAGTCGGCCGTCGCGCTCATCGGCCATGTGACGATCATCGACAGCGCTCCCTTGCGAAGCTCAACCGTGATCTCTCGCTCTTTGGGTGCAGACGCCGGCAGAGGAAGTTGAACCGGGATGAACGCAGGAACGGTTGATGCCACGCCCGCAGTTTGCGCCACGCCCTGAGAAACCAACTGGTGACATCCGCTTCGCCGATGTTCCTTGATCCAGCGGTGCAGCACGTTGGCGTTCATGCCATGCTGTGCAGCCAATGCCGCGATGGATACGCCAGGTTCTTGGCTGGCTGCCACCAACGCGGCTTTGAACTCAGGGGTGTACGTCCGGTGGATACGCCGAGTTGAATATTTGGAAATTTCTGATTCTTTGAGCATGGTGTGCACGATTTATTGCGTGCACACGATCTTGCGGGACCAGGGACTTCGATTCAAGACGGGTTTACCGGACGCTTACGCTGATGGGGCAGCGCATGCAATTGGTTAATGCCGTTGTCACGGCCAAGGCGATTGACTACACACTCAAGCGCTGAGGGGCGTTGCTCGTGCATGTCGATGATGCGCGTGTGCCGGTGGAAAATATGATGCATCCGATTGCTTTGGGGCGCAAGAATTGGTTATTCATCGGCTCGCAGCAAGCGGGTGAGCGTGCGGCCATTTTGATGCGCTTGATCGAGTCGGCCAAACTTAACGGTCACGACGCCTGGGCCTACCTGAAGGATGTGCTGACCAAGTTGCCGACCTGGCCCAACTCACGACTGGCGGAGTTGCTGCTGCATGCTGGGTGGCGCCTGCCTCTACCTGATCGATTGCGCACGGTCAATATGGGTTGCCCGCCCGCTTACGGAAGCCAGAACCGACAACGGAC
>CAJAFJ010000507.1 GCA_903938955.1 uncultured beta proteobacterium
GCGCAAAACGCATGGCGACGACGACAAGGCGGTCGAAGCCGCGCTGACCGAATGGTTTCGCAACCTGCCGGTGGGCAATGCGTCCAAAAAACTGGCGCGCTACCGCCGGGTGGACAAAAACGGACCCTGGCGTGACCGCGATATTTCGTGGCCCGGCGGCGGCGGGCCGCGTTACGACCTGATGCACCCGGTAAAAGGCTTGCCGTGCAAAGTGCCGGAACGTGGTTGGGGTATTTCATCTCCCGACGAAATGCAACGGCAAATTGACCTCGACCTGGTGGTTTTCCGGGAGGATGAGACCGAACCGCCGTTTCGCAAAGCCCATTTGCGCCCGGTGGCCGACGAGCTGGACCCGGAAAACGGCTTGGACGAAGAAGACGAAAACGCCACCGCCGACCCCGATGACGCGGGCCTGGCGATGCAGGTGCGCGGCTCCTGCATCTACAAACAATCCCAAGTGGCGGTCAAGGCGCTGCGCAAGCTGATGGGCGCCAAGGTGTTCCCCAACCCCAAAGACTATGAGGAACTGGCCAAACTCATCCAGTACGTGACCGGCGGCGACACGAACGCGCTGGTGCTGGATTTTTTTGGCGGCAGTGGCAGCACCGCCCACGCCGTGCTCAAACTCAATCAGGACGATGGCGGCCACCGGCAATTCATCACGGTGCAGCTCCCCGAAGAAATCAAACCCAAGGAGGCGGCTTTCAAGCGGGGCTACCGCAAGATCAGCGACATCACCATTGACCGCGTCAAGCGTGTGCTGGCAGGTTCGGGTGACGCTGCGCCGCCGCTGGACGCGGGCTTCAAGGTGTTCAAACTGGTCAAGTCCAACTTTCCGCGCATTGAGTTTGCGCCCGACCCGGACAAGACCGAAGCCGACAACCTGGCCGCGCTCAAGGCCTACATCCAGGCCAAGGAGACCAGCCTGTTCAACATCCTGCCGCGCGAGCAAATTCAGGACGAGGTGTTGCTCAAATGCGGCTTCCAGCTGGACTACCAGCTTGAGCGCCTGACGGAGGTGCTGGAGAACGAAGTTTGGCGAGTGCGCGACCGGCAGACACCCCCGCGCGAAGCTATTTTTTGCTTTGACACGCTGCTGACGGAGCCCACCGTGGAGTGGCTTAAAAAACAAACCTGCCGCGTGATTCTGTTGGAAGGGGCGCTGGACACCACGATCAAATGGAATATGCGCCACGCCTTGGGAGCGAAATTTATAGCGTTTTAAGGCGGGCTTGTCTTGAGCGACTTCTTGACCACCGCGTAACGCAGCAGGGTGCGGGCGCGCGCTTCGTCGTGCGCCACCACCGGCGCCGGGTAGTTGCCGCCCAGCGTTACCTCCGCCATTTGCAGTTCCAGCGGCTTGGCGGTCCACGGCGCGTGGATCACTTTGTTCGGCAGCTTGGCCAGTTGCGGCAAATAGCGGCGAATGAACTTGCCCTCGGGGTCGAATTTTTCGCTCTGACTGACCGGGTTGAAAATCCTGAAATACGGCTGCGCATCGCAGCCGCTGGAACTCACCCACTGCCAGCCGCCGTTGTTGGCCGACAGGTCAAAGTCATTGAGGTGCTGGGCAAAGTAGCGCTCGCCCCAGCGCCAGTCCAACCCCAGGTCTTTCACCAGAAAACTACCCACCACCATGCGCAAGCGGTTATGCATGTAGCCGGTCTGGTTGATCTGGGCCATGGCCGCATCCACCAGCGGGTAGCCAGTGCGGCCTTCGCACCAGGCTTGGAACAAGGCCTCGGCGTGCTTGCCGTGCTCCCACTTGATGGCGTCGTACTCGGGCTTGAAAGCGCCCACCGCCACCTTTGGAAAGTTGGCCAGAATCTGAAAATAGAAATCGCGCCAGATCAACTCACTGAGCCAGGTCGCCGCGCCCCGGCTGCCTTGAATTTGCCGTTGCAGGGCGGTAGCAGCCAGTTGGCGGATCGACACCGTGCCAAAGCGCAGGTGCACGCCCAGGTAGCTCGGGCCTTTGACGGCGGGAAAGTTGCGCGTGTCGTCGTAATCATCCATGCGCTCAAAAAATTCTTCAAACAGCTGGCGGCCGCCCGAACTGCCGGTCGGAATTTTGAGTCGACTCAAGTTGGTGGGCTCGAAGCCAATCTCCGCCAGGCTGGGCACCGGCCCTTGCAGCTGTTCCGGCCGCGCCTGCAGGGCACTGGCGAAAGGCGTGGCGTCATGGGTGCGCAGGTGCTGCGGCGTGACGCTGGCCAGCCAGTTGTTTTTGTAAGGCGTGAACACCCCGTAGGGCGAGCCGGTTTGGGTCAGAATCTCCCGGCCTTCAAACACCACATGGTCTTTGCAGGTGTGCAGCGCGATCCCGGCGTGGGCCAGCCCGCCCAGCACCTGGGCGTCACGGGCGCGTGCTTGCGGCTCGTAGTCATGCGCGGCAAAGACGGACTGCACCTGCAGCATTTTGGCCAAGCGCACAATTTCTTCCAGCGCGGGGCCGTGGCGCACGATCAGACCGGCGCCGGCCTTGCCGCTCAGTTGGCGCAGGTCCGCATCCAGCTCGCACAGCGACTCGCGGATGAACTCCACGCGCCGATCGGCGCGGGGCAGGGCGGCCAGAATGTCGGTGTCGAAGACAAAAACACAGTGCAGCTTTTGGCAGGACTTGAGCGCCAGGTGCAGCGCCGCGTTGTCAACCACGCGCAAATCGCGGCGAAACCACATCAGACCGGTATCGAATTGCATGTTCATGTGACCCGTTAAAATTATTGAATGCCTGTAGATTTTGCCCCTGCCAACCTGACGAACCATTTTTTGATCGCCATGCCCTCTTTGCAGGACGAGATTTTCTCCCGGAGTGTGGTCTATGTCTGCGAACACAACGCACGCGGTGCGCTGGGTTTGGTGATCAACAAGCCCTGTGACCTGGACATGAAACGCCTGTTTGAAAAGGTCGAACTGCCCTTGCGCCGGGACGACCTGGCCGACACCCCGGTGTTCCTGGGCGGGCCGGTGCAAACCGAGCGCGGTTTTGTCTTGCACGAAGCCTTTTTTGCCCCCGCCGATAAACCCGCTGATTCCGTTTACGCCGCCACCCTGACGATCCCCGGCGGGCTGGAGATGACCACATCCCGCGATGTGCTGGAGGCGCTCTCGACTGGCGCCGGACCGCGCCGCGTGTTGGTCACGCTGGGCTACTCGGCCTGGGGCGAGGGCCAGCTTGAATCCGAACTGTCGGACAACAGCTGGCTGACGGTACTTGCCAGCAACAGCATCATTTTTGACACCCCCGCCGCCCAACGCTATGACCAGGCCCTGAAGCTGCTGGGCATTGAAGCCTGGATGCTGTCACCCGATGTGGGGCACGCATGAGCACCGCCGCCCCTACACCGTTGAACGTGCCTGCCGGGCTGCAAACCTTTCTGGCGTTGGACTTTGGCATCAAACGCACCGGCTTTGCCGTCGGCAACCGCCTGATGCGCACAGCCCAGCCGCAAGGCACCATCGCCGCTGAGGGCGATGCCCGTTTTGTCAAAATTGCGCTGCAAATCAAGGAGTGGCAGCCCGATGCGCTGGTGATTGGCGTGCCGTACCACCCGGACGGCGCCGAACACGACAACACCCTGCGCGCGCGCAAGTTTGGTCGCCAGTTGCACGGCCGGTTCAAGCTGCCCGTGTTCGAGGTGGACGAGCGCTACACCACCACCGAGGCCTTGTCGATGGGCGCCAAAGATGCCGATGCGCAAGCCGCCTGCATCATTCTTGAACAGTTTTTGAGGAGTATTCCATGAGCACTTTGACCCTGGACGCGGAGGCGCTGTACCTGGAGTTGCTAAGCGGCGTGCGCGGCCTGTTTCGCCCCGGCATGCAGCTGGTGGGCGTGACCTCCGGCGGCGTCTGGCTGGCCGAGCGGCTGCAGCGCGACCTGACCCTGGACGGACGCCCTGGCGTGATTTCGTCCGCCATGCACCGTGACGACTTTGCCCGCCGTGGCATGACGGCCGGTGCGCAAACCCAGATTGGTTTTGACGTCAACGAGTCGCACATTCTGCTGCTCGACGACGTGCTGTTCACCGGGCGCACCATTCGCGCGGTGCTCAACGAGCTGTTTGACTTTGGCCGCCCGGCCAGTGTCAAGCTCGCGGTGCTGGTGGACCGGGGCGGGCGCGAGCTGCCCATTCAGGCCGATATTTACGCCGCCCGTGTCGCCTTGCCCGCCACCCAGTCGCTGGCGCTGGCGCGTGATGCCGACGGTGGCTTTAGTTTTAACGTGGAGACCCGCTAAACCATGCTGTACAAGCGCCATCCCCAGCTGAATAAACACGGTGAGCTGATTCACCTGCTCTCGACCGAAGGCCTGCCTAAAAGCATCCTGACCCAGGTGCTGGATACGGCCGCTAACTTTGTCAGCGTCAGTGACCGCGAAGTCAAAAAAGTGCCGCTCCTGCGAGGCAAAAGCGTGTTCAACCTGTTCTTTGAGAACTCGACCCGCACCCGCACCACGTTTGACATTGCCGCCACCCGGCTCAGTGCCGACGTGATCAACCTCGACATTGCCCGCTCCAGCGCCTCCAAAGGCGAGTCGCTGCTGGATACCATCGCCAACCTGAGCGCCATGGCGGCGGATATTTTTGTCGTGCGTCACAGCGAGTCCGGCGCCCCGTACCTGATTGCCCAGCATGTAGCGCCGCATGTGCATGTGGTCAATGCCGGTGACGGGCGCCACGCGCACCCGACGCAGGGGCTGCTGGACATGTTCACCATCCGGCATTACAAAAAAGACTTCACCAACCTGACGGTGGCGATCGTCGGTGATGTGCTGCACTCGCGTGTCGCCCGCTCCGATATTCATGCCTTGACGACTTTGGGTTGTGCCGAAGTGCGGGTGGTCGGCCCCAAAACCATCGTGCCGTCCGACATGGCGCAAATGGGCGTGCGGGTCTGCCACACGCTGGAAGAAGGCATTCGCGGTGCTGATGTCATCATCATGCTGCGCCTGCAAAATGAGCGCATGAGTGGCGCGTTGCTGCCGTCCAGCCACGAGTTTTTCAAGACCTTTGGCTTGACGCCGGAGAAGTTGCAACTGGCCAAGCCGGATGCGATCGTGATGCACCCGGGCCCCATCAACCGGGGCGTTGAAATTGACTCCGCCGTGGTGGATGGCACGCAAAGCGTGATCTTGCCGCAGGTGACCTTTGGCATTGCGGTGCGCATGGCGGTGATGAGCATTGTTGCCGGTAACGAGGCCTGATATGACGATACTAATTAAAGGCGGCCGGGTGATTGACCCCGCCAGCGGGTTCGATGAAATGGCCGATGTGGCGCTGGCCAACGGCGTGATCGTCGCGATCAAAGACATCGCGCCGGAGTTTCATGCCGACCAGATCATCGACGCCACCGGTTGCATTGTGGCGCCCGGCTTGATGGACTTGGCGGTGCGCTTGCGCGAGCCCGGCCACGAACACGCGCACATGCTGGAGACCGAAATGACCGCCGCCGTCGCCGGTGGCATCACCAGCCTGGTGTGCCTGCCCGACACCGAACCGGTGCTCGACGAGCCCGGTCTGGTTGAGATGTTGCGCTTCAAGGCGGAAAAACTGAACCAGTGCCGCGTCTACCCGCTGGGCGCCCTGACCCGGGGCTTGGCCGGTGAAACCCTGACCGAAATGGTGACGCTGACCGAATCTGGCTGCGTGGCCTTCAGCCAGGCCGAAGTGCCGCTGGCCAACACCCAGATCATGCAGCGCGCGCTGCAATACGCCAGCACCTTTGACATTGCGGTGTGGCTGCGCCCGCAGGATTCATTCCTGGGCAAAGGCGTGGCGGCCAGTGGCGCGCTGGCCAC
>CAJAFJ010000508.1 GCA_903938955.1 uncultured beta proteobacterium
CGGTGATAGTCGATGGCTTCGCGTGGAACTGTGTATGCAATAGCTCCACCGGGCGCGCAAAAACCATGCTGAGAACGAGCTTGTTCTGTTCAAAGAACGTTTGCCAGTGCCTCTCTTGTGTTGTCTTTCCGAGCAGCTCGTCGTACTTCTCAATCACCTTGGCGAGGGTTGCACGCTCGATTTCGGCGTGCAGCATCATCAAATCGCGAGGCGCTTGCTTGGCTAGGTTCGGTAAGCGTTGAACGATCTCGCGAACGGTTTCAGTCTCCCAACCGTCACCCTGGGCACGACGTTTGGCCTCGGCCGCTGTTTCGCGCCGGACCTCCACCAACGGATGGTTGACTTGGATCACGCGCCTGAACCTCTCAGGATCAAGCTTCGTGAGCACGTCGTCATGCACCACGCTTTGCTTGGTCTGCCGAACCAGCTTTCGGCCTGCCGTCTTGGTCCGATTGAACTTGCGACGGAGCTTGTCCAGCTCGTCTTCGCGAATGCAAATCACGCCTTCGGTGAGCGCCGTCGCTCGTTTGCGGCTGACAACCAGCATTTCAGTGCCCTGGACACGCGAAAGGGTCTGCCAGACCGCATCAAGATCCTTTGGCAAGCCCAGGCCATCTCCGGGAGGATCGAACAGCCCATAGGGTAAGCGCTCCGCAATACTAAGCGCAGTCTCCTCCGCCTCATCCGGCAAGTCATTCTCGTGGCCGTCTTCGTAGATGACGATTCCAAACCGACCATTCTTCTGATTGAGATACTGCACCCGATGCGGGTTCGCATGTATCGGCCGCATGATGATCCTGGTTGGCGTGATCGTCGCCAACAGCGGCCATGCTCTTTCCGGGTGGGCGTGCCAAATCCGTGCATCCCGATCAACGAGTTCGAACGTTTGCAGGAACAGGTCCAGGGCCGGCTGGTCGTTGTTTGTGGTGTGTTCGATGCGGAATGCCGCGTCGAGGACTTCGGTATCGCTGTACGCTTGTTTCGGCTCCCCGGAACTCTTTGTCATCGCTCGACCCTTTGTGAGTGCATTGCTTTGGCCGATGAATATAGGGCAAAAGGCGATCATGCTGACCGCTCGCAATCTCGGCAGTCTCTCACAACTGACCGCTTCTAGGCGGTCGATTTGGGTTTTTCCACAGACTGTTCCAGGTCGGTACCGCGAGTGCGAGCCGTAGAGAGGCCGTCACTGGTGCAGCGCGAACCGCCACGTGAAAGTCTTACGGCTGCTGTACCTCGCAAAGCGGCTATTCGATCCACCGTCCGCAAGCGCTGCGAAGCGGGTGCAGCATTCGCTTCAAACCGGGCATAGGTTTCTGATGGAAAAGTTGTGGCCTTGCCACATTCTGAAGAAATTTTTGTGAAATGCCGTCCATCACGAAACGTGATTATTAGTCCCTAAATTTGGTTGATCACACTCATTTTGCGACCATTTCAGAGTGGCAAGACCAGACGCAAGCCCAGCGTCCAGTTTCTGCCCGGCGCTGGTTCATAGAACTGGGAGGATGCCTGGTTGACGATGACCGAGCCGACGTATTGCTTGTCCGTGACGTTGTCAATGCGGGCGTAGGCCGTTAGGTTGCCCGCGCCGACTGCCCAGCCGTGGCTGGCTTTCAGGTTCCAGGTGGTGTAGCCCTCGGTGGAGGCCGTGTTGGTGTCGTTGGCGTAAAGGCGTCCAGCCCGCGTGAGTTCGATGCCGGCCTGGCTGCCCAGGACTGAGCCTTTTTTGCCGGCGTCCATATTTTTGTCGGCCCACAGTAATTCTGAAAATACAAAGCTCTGGGGAATACCGGGGATGTTGTTACCGGCGGCAATGCTGCTGGCGCCGCTGGTGAAGGCTTGCGAGAACTTGGCATCGATCTGGGATGCGGCCAAGGTGGCACGCACATGCGACGTCAGCAAGGTACTGCCAGACAACTCCCAACCCGTGCGGGTGGTGCCAGGGGCGTTTTTGTACGATGTACTGCCTGCACTGCTGGCCTCGACCACAATCTCGTCGGTCGAGTCAATCTGGAACAGCGTGGCATCCAGCCGCGAGTGGGCACTGGGCGCCCACTTGGCCCCCAGTTCGTAATGCTGGCTACGCGCTGCACGGATGCTGGTATTGAACGACGGTGCCCCGGGTGCGGTGTAGGCTATTTCGGCCAGGGTCGGACTCTCAAACCCCTTGCCGTAATTCGCATACAGATTGAGGCTGTCACTGGCGTGGTAAGTCATGCCCAGCACCGGGCTGGTTGCCCTGTAACTCACCTCGCCGGAGCCGTTGCCATTGGTCAGAAAATAGTCCTGACTTTTTAACTGAACCGTGCTGGCGCGCAGACCGGTGACGATCGATATTTTGTCACTGGCAAGCACTGTGGCCTGCACAAATACATCGTTGTTGCTGGCCTGGTTGTCTTCATCACGATTCAGCGAGCCAGGCGTTTTTTCGCCCCCTGGCGCCGCGCCGCCTTGGCGCCGCTCTTTGGAGAAATCAAACTCGTAACCCGCGACCCAGGCGACCGGTGTGCCCGCTACCCGGGTCTGTTGCTTGTATTGCAAACCGGCGCCGTAATAGGACCGCTCCAACCCCACCCAGAAGCTGTTGGCTTGGTATTGTGTGTTCTCGCGGTTGCCGTAGTAAGCGCGGGCGGTGAGGCTGCTGTCGCTGTCAAGCGCATGTGTTAAGGACGTTCCTAACTGGTTTTGGCGCGTGATTTTTCGAACTTTTGCGCTGCTGGTGTTGGTTCCCGCCTGCTCCGGGTTGGCGGCCAGTTGCGCGGCGGTCAGCCCGGCCGGGTCCTGCGCCAGCGGCATATCGAACTGGTTGAACACCACGTTGACATGGGTTTTCTCGCTGGCGTCAAAGCTCAGTTTGCCGTTGAACTGCTTGCGCTCGGTTTTGCTGTTGTCGCGGTAGCCGTCGGTGTCGAAGGTGCTGTAGTCGGCCACCAGACCGTAGCCGCCGACACGCCCGGCATATTGCCAGTCGGTACGGCGCAGGTTGTTGGAGCCGGTGTAGAGCTGGGTGCTGAACTCGGCTTGCTCCGGTGCGTCGCGGGTAAAGGCCTGGATCACGCCACCGGCCGAGTTGCCATACATCTGCGCTAGTGGGCCGCGCAGCACCTCGATGTGGTCGGTTGAGGTCAGGCTGATGGACGAGCCTTGACCTTGGCCGTCCGGCGTGGTGGCGGGGATGCCGTCCACCAGCAAGCGAATGCCCCGAATGCCAAACGGCGAGCGCGCGCCAAAACCCCGAATGGAGACCTGCAAGTCCTGCGCGTAGTTTTGCCGGTTCAGAATCGTCAGGCCCGGCACCCGGTTCAGTGATTCCGATAGATTCACCTGCGGTCCGGCGCCTTCAATCGTGGCGCGGTCAATGGCTTGAATCGCCGCCGGGGCATCAAAGCTGCGCTGCGCGGTGCGCGATGCGGACACCACCACGTCCGCCAGCGTTTGCGCAGTCACGAGTGAATGCGAGAGCGACGTGACCGCCAGGGCCAGCGCTGTTTTGACAAACAAGGTGTTGATTTTGGGTCTGCCAGCGGTCATCTTCGTTCTTTCTTTGCGATCATTTTTAAGTCTCCCCGCCGCCACCTTGTGTGGGCAGAAGGTGCTTGTTGACCGCAATATCCGGGCCAAATCTCAGGCCGGGGGTGTCGTGCCAAGCTGGGGCTGGCATGAATCGTGGATGCAGGCCCGTCAGTCGGCTGGCCCCCAGCTCGGCAAACGACACAATGACCATCCAACACGCTGCCATGCCTCGTCCGCCGGATCACGCGGGCCCCTTGCCCGCCGGCCCTGATGCCGTGACGATCACGCTGTCGGTCCGGGTGGGCTGGCCTGTCTGGCGCGAGTGCTTCAAATTGGTACAGCCGCTGTTGCAACACGGCACGCTGCCCAGGCTAGGCAAGCGCTGGCGCGTGCTGCACGGGTGCTGGTTGTTGGCCGCCGGTCAGGCTTTCGCCGTGCCGGTCAATGCTGTTGACTGCGCCCACAGCACGCCGATCCCCTGGCGTGCCGTGGTGCCGGGCGTGTGGACCTGGTTGCCTGAACGGGTCAGTGAAAGCGCGCCAGAAAACCACGGCCATGTGCTGCCCACGACCGTGGTGGTGGATGCGGGTGAGGCGATGGTGATTGACCCGGGTCCCCACTATGCGCATGGTCAGCGGGTGCGGGCCTCGCTCATGTGTCATTTTGCCGCCCGGCCACGCTGGGTCGTCAACACCCATGCGCATGCCAAAAATGTGCTGGGCAACGCGGCCTTTGCCGACTTGCAAGCCAGCGGCAAGCTGCAGATCATGGCCAGCGCCGGAACCCGCGCCGCCATGCAGCAGCGCTGCCCCCAGTGCCTGCAAAGCCTGACGCAAGAGCTGGGCGCGCAGGCCATGCGACACACCCGCATCGTGTTGCCGAACCGGATCTTGGCGGCTGACGAGGCGCTGGCAGTGGGGCGCTTGCGGCTGCAGGTCCTGCTGGCCGACAACGCCCACACCGAAAGCGATGTGCTGCTGTGGATGCCCGCGCAAAGTCTGTTGCTGGCCGGAGGGCTGGTGTACGACCGGCGCTTGCCTGAGTTGGCGCAAGGCAGCGTGCTGGGCTGGCTAGCCGCCTTGCGGCGGATGGCGGCGCTGCAGCCACGGGTGGTGCTGGGCAGTGGCTTGTCCGTTGCAAGCGATGCGCACAGTCTGCCCCCTGCGATGGTGGCAACGACTGATTATTTGCAGGACTTGCGCACGCGGGTGTGGGCTGCTATCAACCTGGGCCTGCACGGCAGCGAAACCCAGACCCTGGCCTGGCCCGAGCAGGCGCACTGGGTCGATTTTGCGGCGCGGCACCACTTCAATGTGCAGCGCGCCTGGCGCGAACTGGAGGGGCAGTGGATGCTTGAGGCCGCTCCCGCCTCAGTGCCAGACGTCGGGCGGTAGCTGCTCTTTTTTACGGTACACGGTGTTGCGCGACACGCCCAGCGCTTTGGCCGCCGCCGACACATTGCCTTTGTGCAGCCGCAGCATCTGGGCCATGGTGGACAAGGCCACGTCTTGCAGGCTGCCGCCGTCGGGGAGGTTCTCTGCCAGGGTCGGGACCGCATCCATGACGCCGGTACACAGGCCGGTTGGGAGCGCCTCGTTAAAGGGCTGTGTGCAATCTTCCAGAAAATCATCGGGCAAATGGCAGCAGTCAATCACGCCCTGGCAACCGGCCATGACGACTGCCGTGCGCAGCAGGTTGTGCAGCTGGCGGAAATTGCCGGGCCAAGCGTAGGTCTGGAACAAGCCCATGACCGACGCCGAGATGCCGATCTGCGGCCCGTTGTCGCACAGCTTGTTGAGGATTTTTTTGACGACCAGCTCAAAATCGGTCCGTTCGCGCAGCGCCGGGAGCCGCACCACCAGGCCGTTGAGCCGGTAGTACAGGTCTTCACGAAACTCGCCCTGGGCAATCATGGTTTTGAGGTTCTTGTTGGTGGCGCAAATGATCGCGATATCGACCTCCACCTCTTTGCCCGCGCCCAGTGGGTTGACCTTGCGGTCTTGCAGCACCCGCAGCAACCGCGCCTGCAGGTGGCGGGGCATGTCGCCGATTTCATCCAGAAACAAAGTACCGCCGTTGGCTTGCTGAATCTTGCCGACGGCGCCTTTGCGTCGTGCTCCGGTGAAGGCGCCTTCTTCGTAGCCAAACAGTTCAGACTCAATCAGGGTTTCCGGAATGGAGGCGCAGTTGACCGACACAAAGGCCCGGCCGGCGCGGTCGGAGTCGCCGTGAATGGCCTGGGCCACCAGGTCTTTGCCGGTGCCGGTTTCGCCCAGGATCATGATCGGAATGTCACGCCCGCGCACCATGTTCAGCTTGTTGATGACGGCGGACACCTGGGCGTCACCAGTGTCCAGGTAACGCAGGTTGGACATGTGAGCGATGCGTGGCGCGGGTGCCAGGCTGGGGGCAACCTCAGGCAATTTCGCCGCCTGCTCAGGCGCCTTGGCTGGGCCATGGCCGCTGAACCATTGGTTCACTGGTTTGAACTTGACTTTGCTCCAGACCGACACCCCGTTGTGCAGGCACAGCTGTTGCGGCGCCGTCGGACTTGCGCTGCACATCTGAAACAGTTGCGACATGGCGATGCCAAACAGCGAAGGGAACGTATGCGCCTTCAGGGCATTGAGCGACAGCCCGAGTTGAAACTGCGCGCTGCGGTTGGCCGATAGAAACCGTCCCTCGTGCGAGAACACGATGATGCCTTCGACCAGCGTGCCCAAAAACTCCGAGCGCGTGTGAAAGTGCAGCCGAACCCCTTTCGGGAAAATGTCGGCAAACATGTGGTTTTCGATCATCTGGACCGACATGCGCACCAGGGCCATGGTGTGCTGGTGAAAGCTGCGGTGGTCCCCGCTCACATCCAGCGCGCCGATCATTTGGCCGTAGGGGTCGACGATGGGGGCACACGAGCAGGTCAGTCGCTTGTTGGCGTTCATGTAATGCTGATCGCCGTGAATGATGATGGCCTGCTCTTCTCGCAAGGCGGTGCCAATCGCGTTGGTGCCTTTGCTTTTCTCGGACCAGTCAATGCCGGGGCGCAAGGCGACCTGAGAGGCTTTTTCCAGAAAATCCGTGTCGCCCAGCGAGTGCAACACCATGCCTTTGGACGACGTCAGCAACACCATGCTGTGGGTGTTGATGATCTGCTCATATAGCGTCTCCATGACCGGCGCCGCATGCTGGAACAGAAAACGGTTTTCGTCCAGCGCCTGCGTTAACGCCGAGGAGTCAGGGCACGAAAAATCGGGTTCGTCGCCGCTTTCAATACCGTAGGCCCGCGACCGTTGTTGCGACAGTTCAATCACGCTGCGCTGGCGCGCATCGTCAAGATCGCCTTCAGCCATGAGGGGCTGCTGCTTGACGGGTTGGCTATAGGTGGCGGTGGTCATGATGTCTCCAGAGTGTCCGGTGCGAGATGGCGTTGCCTGGTGCAAGTGGGTCGAATGCGGTGTCTGCGGATCAGTGCTTTTGACGGTGCGCGGACAAATCTTCGAAACCTAATTTAGGACAAGCCTATTTTTCTACACATTGCGGTTTTTTTCTATCAGGGAATCCCTTATTGAGTAGGTAAAAACCCTAGTAAACGGTGGATCAGGGTGCTACGCAGAAAAGGAGCAACTGAGCCAAATTGGCACACTGTGTGTTGACCCGATATGGCTGGGTGCTGGCACACCGCGGTGTTAAAAGCTGCGTCGGCGAGTGAGGGACGGACGGGTTTCACGCTGGCCTGTTTTTTGCATTTGGTGATCAGTCCGCCCTCCTTTGAGAACACTATTCATGCACACAACACAACGCCCTGTTTCCAACTATTTCTTTCGCGCACTCGCTGCCGTGGCCGCTTCTTGCCTGATGAGTGGCGCCGTGATGGCGCATGGTGATGTCGTGCCGCAGTCGGTGGATACGCACACCTTGCCGCAACTCGGCGCCAAGTGGCTGGAGGCCAACCCCTACAGCACCGGTCCGGCCCACAAAGAAGCGCTGCGCATCGGCACATCGGCTTACAACCAGAATTGCGCCCGTTGCCACGGGCTGGAGGCGATCTCCGGCGGCATGGCGCCTGACCTGCGCAAGTTTGACAACGACTGCATGGAGATGGCCGATGCCGCCAAAAAATCCTCGTGCCTGAAAGAGATGGACGACTTCTTTATTTCTACCGTGCGGCGTGGCCGGGTGCGCGATGGACGCGTCTACATGCCGCCGTTTGAGGCCGCGCTGTCGCAAGAAGCGATCTGGACCATCCGCACCTACCTTGAAACCCGTCGCGAGCAATGATTGCCGTTGTTATGTTTGCCTTTAAGGAGTCTCGCCACCATGCCCTCTAACCCCAATTCAATCAACCGGCGTCAGTCGCTGGCCATGCTCCTGGCGCTGGGCATCCCTCTGGCGCAGGCCCAAACCGAGCTGACGGACCTGGCCAAGATTCGCGCCAACGGCACCCTGAAGGTGGCGCTGTACAAAGACAATGCGCCGTTTTCTGGCGGGCCCGTCAACAATCTCACGGGCCTGGATGTGGCCTTGGCCGAAGGCCTGGCGCGGCACATGCAGCTCAAGCTCTCCTTGCTACCCTTTGATGCAGGCGAGCAAATGAACGACGACCTGCGCAACATGGTGTGGCGCGGGCATTACATGGGCTACGGGCCGGCCGACATCATGTTGCACGTACCGGTGGACAAGCACCTGATTCAGCAAAACCGCCAGGTCCTGATTTTTGCTCCCTACATGCGACAGGTGCAGGTGCTGTTGCATGACACGCGCAAACTGCCCGACGTCAACGGACCCGAAGACCTCAAAGGGCACAGCCTGGTGGCCGAGCGTGGCACCGGCACCGCCAGTGTGCTGATGGGGCACAACAGCGGCATGCTGCGCTCGCAAGTGACCTTGTTCAATACCGGTGTCGAGGCAGCCAGGGCCGTGATCGAAGGCAAGGCCGAGGCCGCGTACGTGTTGCGCTCGCAGGCCGAATCGGCGATGGCGGCCAGTGGCGGCAAACCTGCCCACCTGAGCATGACGCCGATGTCCCTGTCCGGCATTCCTGAAAACGGCTGGCCCTTGGGCATGGCCATCAAGGCCGACAACAAGGACCTGGGCCAAGCCCTGGAAGTTGCCATGAAAAGCCTGCGCGAGAGTGGCGAACTGCTGGCCATGTTTCAGCAAAATGGCCTGACCTTGATGGCGCCTTGATGAGGTGACAGCGGCCTGATGGCGGGTGACTATTAGCGGGCATCTTGAACTCCCGGGGGTATATATGTATACTCCCCATGGTATTCAAAAGGTGCCTTATGAGACTGCTTGCCCCACCCCATTTTTCATCGCCTGTTCGCCGTTTGCGTCCCTTGCTGCCCTGGCTGGGCAGTTTGCTGGTGTCGGCTGCGCTGGCGCAAGGCCCGGTCTTGGTGGCCACGGCGCCCGCGCAGGTGAAGTCCGTTGGCACCGGTTTTGAGTTGGACGGGGTGATTCAACCGGTCAAACAAAGCACGGTCTCGGCGCAGGCCAGTGGCCGTGTTGCCACGCTGCTGGTCAAGGCCGGTGACAAGGTGCGCGCAGGCCAGTTGCTCGCCACCATTGATGACCGCGAAACGCAAACCGGCGTGCAGCGCAGCCAGGCGCAGGTGGCGCAGGCGCAAGCCGAACTGCGCAACGCGCAGGCCAATTTCAACCGCACACGCGACCTGCAAACCAAGGGCTTTGTCAGCGCCGCTGCACTCGACACCGCCGACGCCCAGCTCAAGGCTGCGCAGGCCGGGCGCGATTCGGCCGGTGCTGGCGCCCAGCAGTCGGCATTGGCGCAGGGCTTTACCCGCGTCACGGCCCCGTTTGACGGCTGGGTGCTGCAAACACACATGGAAGCCGGTGACCTGGCCGTGCCGGGCAAGCCGCTGTTGACGCTCTACGCGCCGCTGCCAATTCGAGCGGTGGTGCAGGTGCCGGTGTCCCGTGCCGCTGTGGCGCGGGCCGCGGGCGCGGTCGAGGTGCAATTGCCGGGTGCCACGGGCACCGCGTGGATTCGACCGGTGGCGGTGACCAGCTTGCCGACGGCGGATGCGGTGTCGCAAACCACCGAGTGGCGTCTGGACCTGCCCGCAGAGGCCGCCAAAACCTTGTTGCCCGGCCAACAAGTGCGGGTGCGCTTTACCGGGGGCCAGGCCAGCCAAATGGTCGTGCCGACCTCGGCCGTGTTGCGCCGGGGTGAGTTGACGGCGGTGTATGTGGTGTCCGGCAAGGGCTTTGCGCTCAAGGCGGTTCGCCTCGGGGCGGACCATGGCGCGGCGGGGGTCGAAGTGCTGGCCGGTCTGATGAGTGGTGACGTAGTTGCGTTGGACCCCGTGAAAGCCGGTTTGGCGGGTGCGCAGCCCGCGGCGGCCAAGTGAGATGGCGATGAACAACAAACCAACCCTGGGCGTTTCCGGCCGCATCGCTGCGGCGTTTCAAGCCAATGCCTTGACGCCTTTGCTGGCGCTGGTGGCCTTGTTGCTGGGCCTGTTCGCCGTGCTGGTCACCCCGCGCGAAGAAGAGCCGCAGATCAATGTGACGATGGCCAATGTGCTGATTCCCTTCCCGGGTGCCAGCAGTGTCGATGTGCAAAACATGGTGGCCCGGCCCGCCGAGCAGGCGCTGAGCCAGATTGCCGGCATTGAGCACACTTATTCCGTGGCGCGCCCCGGCTTGGCGGTGTTGACCGTGCAGTTCAAGGTCGGCGTGCCGCGCACCGAAGCGCTGGTGCGGGTCTACGACGTACTCAACGCCAACCAGAACTGGCTGCCGCCAGAACTGGGCGCGCTCACTCCGATTGTGAAACCCAAGGGTATTGACGATGTGCCGGTGCTGGGCGTCACGCTCTGGAGCCGCGACGCCTTGCCTGCGTTTGAGCTGGAGCGGGTGGCGCATGCCGTGGAGAGCGAACTCAAGAGCGTGCCCGGCACGCGCGAGGTGCAAACCATTGGTGGCCCGGGCCGGGCGGTCAATGTCTGGCTGGACCCGGTGGGGCTGCGTGAGCGCGGCATTGATCTGGTCGGCCTCAAGCAGACGCTGGCCGCCGCCAACTTGGGCATGCCGTCGGGGGCGGTGCTGGACACGGCACAACAACCGGCGCAGATGCTGAGCATTGAAACCGGCGAATTCCTGCGTTCCGCGCAAGACGTGGGCGACTTGGTGGTGGGCGTCTCCAAGGGGCTGCCGGTGTACCTGCGCGAGGTGGCGCGGGTTGAAGACGGCGCGCAGCAGCCGACCCACTATGTCTGGTTTACGCCGGGCGGTGCCGCCGTGGCGCCGGGGGCGTCGACCGACCCGGCGACGACCAAGGCCGCGCCCGCTGTGCAGGCGGGCGGTGTTTACCCGGCCATCACGATCACCGTGACCAAAAAACCGGGTGAAAACGCGGTCGATGTGTCGCAGGCCGTGCGTGCGCGCATTCTGGCACTCGGCAACACCGTGATTCCGACCAATATCGAGACCACCATCACGCGCGACTACGGCGAAACCGCAGGCGAAAAGGCCAGCAAGCTGATCCAGAAACTGGCGTTTGCCACCGGCTCGGTTATTTTGCTGGTGGGCTTGGCGCTGGGGCGGCGCGAGGCGGTGATTGTGGGTGCGGCGGTTATTTTGACGCTGACCGCCACGCTGTTTGCCTCCTGGGCCTGGGGCTTCACGCTGAACCGGGTGTCGCTGTTTGCGCTGATTTTCTCGATCGGCATTCTGGTGGATGACGCGATTGTGGTGGTCGAAAACATTCACCGCCACCAGCAGCTCACGCCCGAGGCCACGCTCAAAGACATCATTCCCCGCGCGGTGGATGAAGTCGGTGGCCCGACGATTCTGGCCACGTTAACCGTGATTGCTGCGCTGCTGCCGATGGCCTTTGTGTCTGGTTTGATGGGCCCGTACATGAGCCCGATCCCGATCAACTCCAGTTTGGGCATGGCGATCTCGTTGGCCATTGCCTTCACCGTCACCCCCTGGCTGGCGCTTAAATTAATGAAACCTCATCCGTCGGCGGGTCAGCACCCGGTGGCAGGTCAGGCGTCCGCGTCGGCCACCCACGCGGACACAGGGCTGGGCCCCAAACTGCAAACCCTGTTCGCCCGCGTGCTGACGCCGTTCCTGAACAGCGCGCGCAAACGCTGGTTGTTGCTGGGCGGAATTTTGGTCGCCTTGATGCTGTCGATTGGCCTGACGCTGGTGCAGTGGGTGGTCATGAAGATGCTGCCCTTTGACAACAAGAGCGAGTTC
>CAJAFJ010000509.1 GCA_903938955.1 uncultured beta proteobacterium
CTGTGCCGCCGTGCGCAAAGCCGCCACCAGTGGCGTTTTATTGACCCAGGTGATGAACAGCATGACGCTCGCCTTGCCGCCAATCAACAGCACCACGGCCAGCAGCAGTTTGTCGGCGTTAGCCAGCACAAAATGCAGGTCCAGCATCATGCCGACGGTGACAAAAAACAGCCCCAGCAAAATATCGCGAAAGGGCCGGATGTCGCCCTCGACCTGGTGGCGGTAAATGGTCTCCGAGATCAGCATGCCGCCCACAAACGCCCCCAGCGCCAACGACAAACCACTGAGCGCCGTGAGGTAGGACAGGCCCACCACAATCCACAAGGTGGACAGCACCAGCAATTCATCGGAGCGGTGCCGGGCCACGGTGTCGAGCACTCGCCCGAGGTATTTTTGCCCCAGCCAGATCAGCAAGGTCAACACCACCACCGCCTGCAAAGCGGCCAGTCCGAGCGACGGCAACAAATCATCCCCCGGCGCGGCCAGCGCGGGCAGCAGGATCAGACACGGCACCACCGCCAGGTCCTGAAACAGCAGCACGCCCATGGTCTGGCGCCCAGAGCGCGAGTGCAGCTCAAAATTATCAGACAGCAGTCGGGCAACGATGGCAGTGGACGACATGGCCACCGCCAGGCCCACGGCAATGCCGCTTTTCCAGTCCTGCCCATAACCGTAGCCGGTGATCAGGCCCGTGACCAAGGCCGTCACCGCCATCTGGGCCGAGCCAAAACCGAACACCAGTTTCTGCATCGCCCGCAGCCGCTTGAGGCTGAACTCCAGGCCGATGGAGAACATCAAAAAGACGATGCCGAACTCGGCAAAATCCGACACCTCCACCGACTCTTTCAGCAGGGCCAAACCGTGTGGCCCCAGCGCAATGCCGATCACCAGGTAGGCCAGCATGGTGGGCACCTTGAAACGGCGGGCGGCATACACGGCGGCCACGGCCGCAGTCAGGAGAAGAAGGAGGGTCAGGAGGTGGGAATGCACCGAATCATGATAGCTCGCAGCAGGACATACCTGACGCATCTTGATACACATTGGTCATTGATTTTTATCGACCCGTGAATCAACAATGCGGTCTAAATTCCCAACCCCAGAGTGGTCGCATCAGCGTACCGATGAATCATTTTTGAGTGAGGTTTGATATGAACACAATCCGAAATTTCAAACTGGCCTTGGCTGGTGTGGCGCTGGCGGGCTTGGCGGCCTGCGGAGGTGGCGGGGGTGGCGAGGCCAGCACCGGCACCTTGCGACTGGCGCTGACCGATGCCCCGGCCTGCGGCTATGACGAGGTCAATGTGACGATCCAGAAGGTTCGGGTGCACAAGAGCAGCACAGCCAGCGACACCGATGGCAGTTGGTCCGAAATCGTCCTCAACCCCGCCCGGCGCGTGGATCTGCTGGACCTAACCAACGGCGTGCTCGACGAGTTGGGCCAGACGTCGCTGCCCACGGGCAAGTACACCCAGTTGCGGCTGGTGCTGGCAGCCAACAGCAGCGCCCTGCCACTGGCGAATTCCGTCGTCCTCTCCAGCGACCACAGCGAGGTCGCGCTCACGACCCCGAGCGGCCAGCAATCGGGCCTCAAAACCAATATCAACATCGACATCGCCAGCAACCAACTGGCCGATTTTGTGCTCGACTTTGACGCCTGCAAATCGGTGGTTCGTGCGGGTAACTCGGGGCAATACCTGCTCAAGCCGGTCCTCAGCATAATCCCGCGCTACACCAGTGGCGTTGCCGGTTTCGTGAACGTCAGCCCGCTGCCATATGGCAGCGCCACCCTGTCGTTGCAGCAAGGCGGCGTCATCATCAAGGCGACTCCGCCAGACAGCAGCGGCCGGTTTCTGCTGCAGCCGGTCGCACCCGGCAACTACACGCTGGTGTTGACCGCGCCTGAACGCGACACCACCATCGTGACCCAGGTACCGGTGGTGGCCAACACCGTGACCTCTGTCAATACCAGCATCACCGCGTTCACCCCCGCCATCACAGGCTATGCCACCGTGAACGGCAGCGCCCCGATCGACACCCTGGTGCGTGCGCTGCAAGCGCTCACGGGGGGGCCGGTGGTGAAAATTGCCGGCCAGTTTGTCGACGGCAGCACCGGGGCCTACTCGTTCCCACTGGTGGTCAATGCGCCGATGGTGGCGCCCTACGTGGCGGCACCGGGCCCGCTGGTGTTTGCGCCCGACACAGCAGCGGCCGGGCTCTACACGCTGAACGCCAGCCTCAGCGGCCAAGTGGACCAGACCGTCGTGTTGAGCCCCTTGACCGCGGGGGCGACCGTGTCGGTGCCAGAGATTGTGTTTCCTTGAGTAATCAAGGCGTGAGAGAAAACACCGCCAGTGGGGGCTGGCCAGCCAAGGCCAGCAACAAATTGCTGGTGGCCATCTCCGCCATGGCGTGGCGCGTCTCGTGGGTGGCGGAGCCGATGTGCGGCAGGGCGGTGACCTTGGGGTGGGTGCGCAGCGGCGAGTCTTGCGGCAGCGGTTCGGTCGCAAACACATCCAGCCCGGCGGCGCGCAGGGTGCCGTGATCCAGAGCGTGCAACAGCGCGTCTTCCTGCACGATGGCGCCGCGGGCGCCGTTGATAAAAATGGCGCCCGGCTTCATCAAGGCAAACTCGCGCGCCCCCATCAGGCCCCGGGTTTCCGGGGCGAGTGGCAGCACCACGGCCACGATGTCGGCGCGTTGCAGCAGCTCGTCCAACGGGGTGTGACGGGCTTTGCCGACCAGTTCGGGGACTTCGTGCGCCAGATCAACCGGGCGGCGGTTGTGGTACAGCACCGGCATGCCAAAACCCAACGCGGCACGCCGCGCCAGTGCCTGGCCAATGCGGCCAAAACCCAGAATACCCAGCGTTTTGCCGTGCACGTCCGAGCCAAACAGGTCGTCACCGATGTTGCGGCTCCAGCGGCCTTCGCGCACATGGTTGGCCAGTTCCACCAAGCGCCGGCTGCTGGCCATGATGAGTGAAAAAATAGTATCGGCCGTGGTCTCGGTCAACACGCCGGGCGTGTGACAGAGCGTGATGCCGCGTGCCGCCAGCGCGTCCAGCGCGTAGTTGTCAACGCCCACCGACACGCTGGAAATCACTTTCAGCTGCGGCGCCTGCGCCAGCAAGGCGGCGTCCACCGGGTAGCTGGAGCCGATCATGGCGTCGGCGCGGGCCAGTGCGGCGTGAAAGGCGGTGGCCTGCTCCGGCACACGCGGGTTGGCCAGCGTCACGTTGTGCTGCGCCTGCAGGCGGGCCAGCTGGTCCGGCGGCAGTTCGCGAAAGACCAGTACGTTTTGACGCCGGGTGTCGACGGTGGGGGTCGCCATGGTCAGAACCCGGCTTGCGCCAGTTCGGCGCGGGACGGCAGCCCTTCGCTGTCGCCCAGCACCTGCACGGCGCGGGCGCCAATCCAGGTGCCGCGCTTGACGGCATCAGCCACGCTCAAGCCTTCAAGCAAGGCGCTGATCACACCGACGGCAAAACCATCCCCGGCGCCCACGGTGTCCACTACCTCGGCCACGGGCACGCCCGCGACATACGCGGCGCCGGTGGGCCCATCGTAAAACGCGCCTTCGCTGCCGAGTTTGACCACCACCAGTTCGGCGCCGCGCTGGCGGTAAAAGCGGGCAATGCCTTCGGGTGTGGATTCGCCAGTCAGAAAACGCCCTTCCTCCAGGCCGGGCAGCACCCAGTTCGCACGCGTGGCCAGGTCATTGATGGCGTTGCGCATGAGGTCGGGCGTGGCCCACAGCGTGGGGCGCAGGTTGGGGTCAAACGACACGCTGCGACCGGCGCTGCGCATCAGATCCATGGTGTGGCGGGCGGCCGGTAGCGTGGTGGCCGAGATCGCGGCAAACACGCCGGTGGCGTGCAGGTGCCGGGCGCTGAGCAGCCAGGCTTCGTCGATGTCGGCCAGACCCATGTGGCTGGCGGCGGAACCGGCGCGGTGGTATTCCACCGGCGGGTCGCTGCCGTCACTGACCTGGCCCTTGAACTGAAAGCCTGTTTTTTGTGTCGCGTCACACACGACGTGTGAGCAGTCAATGCCCTCGGCCCGCAGGGCGGCGAGCAAATAACGCCCCATGGAATCGGTGCCCAGGCGGCTGGCCCAGCCGACTTTCAGGCCGAGCCGTGCCAGGCCAATGGCCACATTGGTTTCGGCACCGGCCGTGCGTTTGTGAAAGGCGGCAGCCTGTTCCAGCGGGCCGGGCTGGTCCGCGACCAGCAACATCATGGCTTCGCCAAAGGTAATAACGTCCAGCGTGGGGCTCATGGTGGGGTGTCCTATCGGTTGTTAGAAAGATGAAGGCGCTCAGTGCGGACCGCATCGGCCTGGCGGGTGGCGACCGCGCGCAAATGATCTAGCTCCTGCTGCGTAACGGTCAGCAGGTCATCGCCGGCCAGCGGGTATTCAATGGCCCACGGCACATCGGCCGGCAAGGCGCGCAGCACCGCACGCCAGGGGGCGCTGGAGTCGGCCAGCGGCACAGCGACCCAGCGCTGCGGCTGGCGTTGCACGCCTTTGCAATGCACATAACGCACTTGCGGCGCCAGTGCGGCGGCGGCCTGCAGCGGGCACTCGCCGGTCCAATGCCAATTGCCCATGTCAAAGGTCATGCCCAGAAAAAGCCCGTGGGCGTTGGCGGCGGCAAAGAAATTTTGCAGGGCAGTCAGCGTACCCGCCGCCGGGGTCTGGTCGTTTTCAATCACCAGTTCAACCGGGGCTTTTTGCAGGCGTTGTTGCAGGTCGTCCAGCGAGTCATGGGAGGCCGAGCCAAAGCCGCCCATCGACATCTTCAGGCGCGACGCCTGCAGGGTGTGTGTCGCCGTCAGGGCGCGCTCCAGTGCCGGCACGTCGAGCCGGCCGTCAACCGTCCAGAGCGGCTCTGCGCTGGAATACACCAGCGCTTTGCCAGCTGTGCGCACGAGGCTGGCGATGGCCGGGAGTTCCCGCGCCGGGTCCAGCAGTAATTCGCTGCGCACTTCCACACCGTCGGCACCGGCGGTCAGGCTGAGTTCGCTGAACCAGTGTTGGCCGTGGCGCCGCACTTCGGCCACTCCGAAGGCGGTCAGGGAAATCAGTATCGGCGGGGCGGTCTGCAGGCCCTCGCCCGATGTCGAGGCTGGCGTCTCTCCAGACACGGTGGCCGGACAAGCGTCTTCAGTGCGCATGTTGCGAATTCAGAATTTGTCCCAGGAAGTTCCGGGTAGTTTCGTGTTTCGGGTTGCTGAAGAACTGCTGGGGCGGGGCCTCTTCGATGATCTTGCCGTTGGCCATGAAGATCACGCGGTCGGCCACGCTGCGGGCAAAGCCCATTTCGTGCGTGACACACAGCATGGTCATGCCTTCTTCGGCCAGGCTGACCATGGTGTCCAGCACTTCCTTGACCATCTCGGGGTCGAGTGCCGACGTGGGCTCGTCAAACAGCATGATCTTGGGCGTCATGCACAGGGCACGCGCAATCGCCACCCGCTGCTGCTGGCCGCCCGAGAGCTGGCTGGGGTATTTGTGTGCCTGCTCGGGAATGCGCACGCGCTTGAGGTATTTCATGGCGATGGTTTCCGCCTCTTCCTGGCTCAGACCGCGTGAACGCATCGGTGCCAGCGTGCAGTTTTGCAAAATGGTCAGGTGCGGAAACAGGTTGAACTGCTGGAACACCATGCCCACCTCTTGCCGCACCGAGTCCACGTTTTTGCCACCGGCAGTCAGGTCGATGCCGTCCACCACAATGCGCCCGCTTTGCACCGTTTCCAGCCGGTTGATGCAGCGGATCAGCGTCGACTTGCCCGAGCCCGACGGCCCGCAGACCACGATGCGCTCCCCGGCCCGCACGTTCAGGTTGATGTTGGTCAGCACCTGGAATTTGCCAAACCATTTGTCCACCGCTTCGATGCGGATGATGGGCTCGGCAGCCGGGGCCGCAGCGGGAGAGGATTGCATTGTGTCTGTCATGAAAGCACCGTGGTCGCTGACTCGGGGTCGGGTTTATTGCATTTTTGGCAGGTCGGTTTCCAGCCATTTGCGGTAGAGCTTGTTGAGCTCGCCGTTGGCGCTGTTTTTGGCGACAAAATCGTCCACGGTTTTGAGCAGCTCAGCCTGGCCCGGGCGCATGGCCACCGCCATGACCTGCTGGCGCAGCAGGAACTTGTTCTCGTAGGTATTGGCCGGGGCGCGCTTGTCGATTTGCGCGGCCACCGTGGTCGAGCAGCCAATGGCGTCCACCTGGCCCGACATCAGCGCCTGCATGGCGGAGGCGTCGTCGTCAAAGCGGCGAATCTCGGTGCCTTCAGGGGCCACGGCGGTCAGGGCCACATCCTGCGTGCTGGCGCGGGCAACCCCCACGCGTTTGCCTTTGAGGTCAGTCGCCGACTTGATGTTAGCTTTTTTGTCGCCGTACAGCACGATGCTGGCGGCAGCATACGGTTTGGAGAACTGCACCTGCTTGGCCCGCTCGGGCGTCACGGCCAGCGAGGCCACCAGCAAGTCAACCTTGTTGGTCAGCAGAAACGGGATGCGGTTGGGGCCGGTGACCGGCACCAGGTTGACCTTGACGCCGAGGTCTTTGGCCATCAGGCGGGCCACATCAGCGTCGTAGCCGTCGGGCTGGTTGCTGCTGTTCATGGTGCCGTAGGGCGGAAAATCGACCAGCATGCCGACCGTCAGCTCGCCTTTTTTCTTGATGTCGGCGACGCTTTGCGCGCTGGCCGCAGGAGCCCACGCGGACAGGGTGGCGGCCAGGCCCAAGGCCAGGGCGGTGCCCGTAAAGAGGCGGCGTTGCAGATGCTTGATCATGGTGAAGTCTCCGTGAGTTGTGGTGAGAAATGACAGGGTGAAAAACAGGGCGCGCTCAGCGCGTCAACGCCGCCGCTTGCCGGCGTTCCATGCGGGCGGCCAGCAAGGACAGCGGCCAGCACAGCACAAAATAAATGGCCGCCACCACGCTGAACACAATCAGCGGCTGGAACGTGGCGTTGTTGATGATCTGGCCGGAGCGCGTGACTTCGACAAACCCAATGATGGCCGCCAGGGACGTGCCCTTGATGATCTGCACCATGTAGCCGACCGTGGGCGCAAGCGCAATTCGGCCGGCCTGCGGCAAGATCACATAACGCATGCGCGCCACATAGGGCAGGCTCAGCGCCTGCGCCGCTTCCCATTGACCACTGGGAATGGCCTGGATACAACCACGCCAGATTTCGCCCAGAAAAGCGCTGCTGTTGAGAATGAGGGCCGTGCCCGCCGCCACCCAGGGGTTGATTTCCAGCCCCAGCACTGGCGCGCCAAAGAACACCAGAAACAGTTGCAGCAGCAGCGGCGTGCCCTGAAAAACCTGGATGAAGGCACCCGACAAAAACTGCGCCACGCGGTTGTGCGAGGTGCGGCTCAGCGCAATGATCAGGCCACCGATGGCACCGCCAGCAAAGGCAATCATCGAGAGCGCCACGGTCCACTTGGCCGCCTCAAGAATGAACAAAAATTCGGAGAAACCAAAAGTACGCATCAGCGGCCTGCCGGGTAGTTGAGGGCCAGGCGGTAGATCACCCGGAACAAGGCGGAAAACGACAGCGCCAGCAGCAGGTAAATACCGGCCACGACGATGTAAATCTCAAAGCTGCGGAAGGTCTGCGACTGCAGATTGGCCGCGACCGAGGTCAAGTCGTCTGCCGAAATGGCCGACACCACGGCCGAACTCAGCATCAGCAAAATGAACTGGCTGGTGAGGGCCGGGTAGACGGTGCGCAGCGCCGGTTTCAGAATCACAAAGCGGAAGATTTCGTGGCGCTTCAGGTTCAGCGCCAGGCCGGCCTCGATCTGCCCTTTGGGAATCGACTCGATCCCGGCGCGGATGATTTCGGTGGCGTAGGCGCCCAGGTTCACCACCATGGCGACCAGCGCCGCCGCGTAGGCCGACCAGCGCAGGCCCAGCGCCGGCAGGGCAAAAAAGAAGAAGAACAACTGCACCAGAAACGGCTTGTTGCGGATCAGCTCAATATAAGCATTGATGACCCAGCGCAGCGGACGCGGCCCGGCGGTCTTGCCCCAGGCGCAGACGATGGCCACCAGCAGGCCGAGCAGCATGGCCAGCAGCGACAGCTCGATCGTGTTGAGCGTGCCCTTGACCAGCAGCGGCCAGGCAGCAAAGACATCACCGAATTGAAATGAATAGTTCATGAGCGGGCGCAGTCGCCAGGTTAAGCACAAAAATGATCGGATCAACCTGATTCAGAATCCCTGTGAGCAAGCAACTCTGAAACCGGTTTCAGTAAATTATAAAAATACAGTTCATCAATAAGCAACTATGGAAAACCCTAACCCAGACTAACGATCGGCGTGTACCGACGAACCGCGCGGCACCAGTTGGCCGGACAGCAAAATCTGGCGTGGCGGCAGGTCCAGCCCGTTCAAACGCTCAAGCAGGCAGCCCGCCGCAATGCGCCCCAACTCGTTGGTCGGCTGGGCGATGCTGGTCAGACCGGGGCCGATATACGGCGACCACTCGGTGTCATCAAAGCCCACCAAACCGACATCGCGACCCAACTGCCAGCCCAGCCGCGCCAGCGCGGCGACCACCCGCAGCGTCACCACCGCGTTGCTCGACAGCACACCGGGCAAGCGCGCACCGGCCCGTTGGCGCAGATGGCGCAAAGCCTCGTCCAGCGCTTGCGGCTCGTCCGCCGCGTGTTCAAACGTGACACCCTGCAGACCAGCGACCTGGGGTTGCGACTCGCTGACATAGGCGCGAAACGCTGCCTCGCGCTCCTCGCGCGAGCTGACGTTTTTGACCGGCTCCGAGACAAACAACAGCTCGCGGTAGCCCGCTTCCACCAAGTGGCTGGCCCCCAGGCGCACCGCGCCCGCATTGTCCAGTGACACAAAATCGGCCTGCATCCCGGGGTGGCGCCGATCCACCAGCACCACCGGCTTGCCGTGGAGCGCGGCCTCGGCGGCGGCCTTGCCGTCACGGCCCAGCGTGTTCAAAATAAAGCCGTCCACCTGATACGCCGTGAGTGCGTCAATGGCTTCACTTTCGCGCTGGCTGTCATTGCCCAGGTTGAACAGCATGAGCAGGTAGCCCGCATCCTGGCAGGCTTTTTCCGCGCCGCGCAGCACGGCCACCGAGAACGGGTTGGTCACATCCGCCACCACCAAACCGATCAGGCGCGAGCGTCCGCGTTTGAGGGCCTGCGCCATCGGACTCGGGCTGTAGGCCAGGGCCGCAATCGCCACCTCGACGCGGGTGGCAATGTCTTTGGTCAACAGTTTTTCACGGTGATTCAGAAACCGCGACACCGTGGCTTTGGAGACCCCGGCCCTGCGCGCCACATCTGCAATCGTGGCGCGCGCCGCCTTCTGCGGGGCCGGGCTGGTGGGCGATTTTTTTTGATTTGGCATCGGGAACAGGCAATGGGTGAAGGGTATTTATGAAACCAGTTTCAATAAATACTAGCATCCCTGATGCCTCTCGGGCTAGCCTTATTCCATGAGGAATGCGCCTAGTCCCCAGCCAGCAAGCCGTCCCGACTGCAGAACCAGGGGCTAATGAGATCTGGCGTGTCGTGCAACGACGGGGCCACTCTGGAAAGCCCCTTTGATAAATTTTTCATAGGGCAGTGACCAGCGGCTGTCATTGGCGCTTTGGGTTTTCTGCAAATCAATTTCAGTTTTTATTTGCACCACCAATGCATCGTCAACGCCATAGCGGGCGAGCAGTTTTGAGTGGAGTCGATTCAAGTTGCCAGGATGTTTTGACATGGGGTTTACCCTTGTGAAAAATCAAAGTATCCCCCGGATTTCATCAGAAAATTCCAAAAAATTTAATGCCTCTTTGACGTGAAGCAAGTATTTGATTTGAACGCGGATGCGCATCGCGCACGTTCACCAGGTGGCACCGTGGATGCTAATTGGGATGAAATTTAGAGTCATGACAGCCCCCGCGTCGAGTGCAAAACACGGTTGATAATCGACCCTCATTTTTTCGACAATTGACAACCCGAAAGCCAACTGATGAGCGACAAGATCTTCAACGTACTGTTCCTGTGCACCTGCAATACGGCGCGCAGCCTGTTGGCGGAAGCGCAATTGAACGCACTGGGCAAAGGGCGCTTCAGGGCTTTTTCGGCGGGTAGTTTCCCGACCGGCACGGTGAACCCCAATGCCATCGATTTTCTTGCGCATATTGGCCTTCCCACGGAAGGCTTGCGCAGTAAATCATGGGATGAATTTGCGACGCCTGACGCGCCCGTCATGGACTTCATTTTGACCATCTGTGACGACGCGGCCGAAGACCAGTCCCCCATTTGGCCCGGTCATCCCATCGCTGCGCACTGGGGCGTGGCAGACCCGGCCAAAGTCAAAGGCAGCGCTGAAGAAAAGCATCACGCCTTCATGGATGCGGGCTCCAACTTGCGTAAGCGCATTGAGCTTTTTATCGCCTTACCCACCAGCGCACTGGACCGCATGAGCCTCAAGTATCAGTTGGATGAAATTGGCAAATCTGTGTGAGAGCGCCAATGATGGCTACGGGGGATGGTCATCAAACTTTCATATCGTTCGGTAATGCTGTGAGGGCGGTATGTCACCGCTGCCCACCCTTTGCGAGCCCTCCATGACTAATGAAAATACCCCCGTGATACCTGCTGACACGACTGTCGAGTTGACCGAGAAATATTTCGAAGAGGATTTTGAGACCCCAGGCGAGTACCACCGGATGGCCGCATTGCACTTTTCTGCCGCCGCCAAACATCACCTTGCGGCGGCCACTGCCGATGACGACGGTGACAGCGACGGCACCGCCCGCCACGCATTTCAGGCCTTTCGCCACCAACTCAATGCGGTGCAATACGCCGAAATTGCCGTCATGGATAACGAAAGCCTGGAAGAAGACGCCGACAGTATTTAAAACGATTGCCCGGCTGGCCACCTATCATCTTGCGCCTGTTGCACGCAGCACCCATCAGGGTTGGCTGGCGTAGATGTCCCGGATTTCTCGGTACTTGTCATCGCTGACGGGGTTAAAGCCCTCCGCATTCATGCTCCGCAACATGCCTTGCAGGGATGCGCTGTTTTGGAAGAAAGCCTGCTTGATTTTGTCGATCACGGGCTGACACAGCCGACCCCGGTACACAAAGGGGTCATAGGGAATGGGCGATGATTTCCATTGCACCACCATTTCATCCGGACGGACGCTGCCGGTACGCAGCGCCTCATCCAACCGGCTACTCGATACAAACGCGGCATCCACAAAGCCTTTTTGCACGGCCTGGATCGCGCGGTCATGCGAGCCGGCGAAGGTGATCCGGCCGAAGTAGCGCTCAAACGGCATGCCCGTCAGTGTGCTGATGGCCTGCCGCGGGATCAAGGCCCCCGATGTGCTGGCCGGATCAACCAGGCTGACGCTACTGTCGCGCAGGCTGGCCAGGCCGTTGAAATGCTTATCGCGACGCACGATCAGCAGCGAGCGGTAGCTGTCGCTTGAATCGGTGTGGAGCCCCACGCGCTGGATCAATGACGCAAAAGCCGTGATTCCGGCATCACGCGCCTTGGCTTGGGCATAGGAGGCCGGCCCCAGTTCGGCCAGCTCAATATTGGCGGCCAGCAACCCTTCCACCACGGCACCGTAGGAAGGGGCCAGAACCAGCTCCACGGGTCGTTTCAAACTGGCTTCGAGTGCGTTGACCAGCGGGCGAAATTCGGCGGCCTGTGATGCCGCATTTTTGAGCGGAATCAGTGAAAGGCGGATGACTTTGGGGTTGTCGCAGGCTTGTGCCTGACTAGAACCCGCGAAGAGTGCGAAGGACAGAGCTAGCAAAAAGGTTCGGGCGTTAAGGTTCATTTGGGCGGTGTCAGGATGGATTGCTGGATGAGGTGAGCTGCGGCGGTCGCATCGACCGGGCGGCTCAGAAAATAACCTTGCACCTGGTCACAGTTGATCGATTTGAGATGCAACAGTTGGTCCAGCAATTCCACCCCTTCGGCCACTACCTGCATCTTCAGCTTGTGGGCCATGGTCACGATGGAATCCACAATGGTGGCATCCTGCGGGCTGTTGCGGATGTCGTTGATGAATGAGCGATCAATCTTGATGACGTGAATCGGCAGCGTGCGGATGTAGGTCAGGCCCGAATAACCGTTGCCAAAGTCATCCAGGGCGATGTGAACGCCAATGCGCGCCAGGTCAGACAAGACCTTGGTGGCGATCTCGATGGAGTCCACCAGACTGCTTTCCGTAATTTCGACTTCCAGCAAGTTGGCCGCCACGCCAAAAGAGGCCAGATAGTCCGCGATGCGCTGGGGGAAATTCAGGTCGTGCAATTGACGCGCCGTGACGTTGATGGCGACCGGAACCGGATTCAAACCCTGGGCTTGCCACTGGGCCAATTGCAAGCAGGCGCTACGCGCCACCCAGTCGCCCAGCGCGACATCCATGCCCGTCAGCTCCGCCATCGGGACAAATTCACCCGGGAGAATCAGGCCGTGTTCCGGGTGCTGCCAGCGCACCAGCGCCTCCAGCCCCACAATTTTGAAGTCGCTCAGGCGCACCTTGGGCTGAAAATGCAACACCAGTTCGTCTTCCGCAATCGCGGTGGGCAGCCGTTGCTCCAGGCTGAACTGGCGGTTACTCACCGGGTTGAGCGCCGGGTCGTAAAAGGTGTAGCGCCCCCGACCCGCTCGCTTGGACTGGTACATGGCCGCATCGGCATGCTGGCACAGCGTTTCCACGTTGTGTCCATCTTGCGGAAACACGGCAATGCCGATGCTGGGGCTGACCTGAATATCGTGCCCATCCAGATTGGTGCAGGGGCGGCTGATCAACTCGATGATGTGGCTGGCCACCCGACTCAGGTCAGCCACACTGTCGAGTTCGTTCAGCAGCAGCGTGAACTCATCACCGCCCATGCGGGCAATCACGTCCGACTCCCGCACGGCGGCTTGCAGCCGGGTGGCCACGGTTTGCAGCAGCAAGTCGCCCACATGGTGGCCGAGGGTGTCGTTGATATTCTTGAAACGGTCCAGATCCAGATACATCAGACCGTAGTACTTGCGGCTTCTTTTGGCACGCGACAGGTGGCTGTGGCCCAACTCCAGGAACAAGCGGCGATTGGGTAGCCCGGTCAAGGCATCGTGCGACGCCATCGTGATGGCGTGGTGACGTTGATCCTCCAGCTCCAGGATGAGTGTCCGATTTTCAAGGTCCGCATTTTTGAGCGCGTCATACAACTTTTCGCGCCCCCGCAACGACCGAGCAATAAAGAAGGTGGTCATCAAAATGAAGCCCGAGAACAGCCAGAGCAGCCACTGGCCGCGTGTTCGGTTGGCACCGTATCCCGTCTGAAGCTCCGCCATATCGCGACTCACCACCACCAGAAATGGATACGCCGCCAGATGTTTGAAGCTGGCCAGATAGCGATGCCCATCCCCAAAATAATCAGCGACCACCGAGCCTTGCGCGCCATCGTTCGGCCTGAAGAGCCCGGTGCGCCAGGTGCCTTGGGTGTATTCCAATCCGCCAAGGCGGGCCCGCGCGACCTCTTCGCCACTGCGCTGAAGAATCTGGATGGCCCCGGTGCGCCCAATATCGACTTCACGGTAAAGACCCAGGATGTAGCCGAGGTCCAGCACGACCAGAAAAACACCGTGGGTGTCACTGTTCTTACCCTGGACGGGGAGCAGCAATTGCACCTGCCAGGCCCTGGCCAGCGGGTCCGCCCAAGGAACCAGCTGGGGTCCGCTTGCTTCCTCTGGGTTGGCTAACAACGCACGAATCGCCTGCGTCAACAAGCCGCTGTCGGTGTCGGGTGAAGAGGCATAGACCTGCCGTGCGTTTTTGTCGTAAAGCGCAATGCGCAGAAACACCTGGTTCGCGGAGCGCATGGCCGATAGCCGCTTGGCCGCATCGCCCGGGTTGCCGTCAAACCATTCGGACGACGCCAGGGACAGAAATCTGGCCCGCTCCAGCACCTGGTTGAAATTCTCGGAAATGATGATGGCCAGGCTTTCCTGGTGTGCCCGCGAATTTTTATCCAGTAACGCCCGTTCGTTGTCTAGCCAATGCCAGGTCACCGACCAAGTGGCCGCCAACAGGACCAAACACAGGGCAATCACCCCGACCAGTGGGCGTCTCCAGTCGCTGACTTTTTGAGTTTTTAGCCTGCGCCAGAAACGTTGATGGGGTGGAGTGGTCACGGGCAAAGGGTCACAAGGCTAAACGTTGAATTGTGTTTCGGTTTTGTGACAATGGCGTTACGTCACCGAATGACCCATGGCCACCCATCGGTCATACCGGACAATGGTTGAAAACTCCCGGATCGGCCGGGGGATGCTGACCGCAGGACGCCCCATGAACCCCATCACCATTTATCACAACCCCCAATGCGGCACCTCACGCAACACGCTGGCCATGATTCGCCAGAGCGGCGTGGAGCCCACGGTCATTGAATACCTCAAAACCCCACCCAGCCGCGACACGCTGCAACAGCTGGTGGCGCGCATGGGCGTGCCGGTGCGCGACATCCTGCGCCAAAAGGGCTCGCCCTACGATGAACTGGACTTGGGCAACGCCCAATGGACCGACGCGCAGTTGCTCGATTTCATCGGGCAGCACCCGAGTCTGCTGAACCGGCCGATTGTGGTCACGCCGCTCGGCGTTCGGCTGTGCCGGCCATCAGAGGTGCTGTTGGAAATCCTGCCCCAGCCTTTGCCAGGCGTCTTCACCAAGGAGGATGGCGAAGTCGTGAACAACGCCAAGCCTTCCACGACTTAAATCCGCAAGCTGTGGCTGCGTGCCAGGATTCAAAGCCGACCTTGTAATTTGTCAAGGCCGACGTCCCTCCTATTCCTAGAATGCACTGACCACTTCAAGAAAACGAGTGCCGCATGGAACTCACGCTGAAACTGCTTTACGGCGGGGCGAGCAGCCTGGCCTCCTACCTGGCTGCGCATGTTCTGCTGTGCCTGTTGCCGGCTTTTTTCATTGCCGGCGCCATGGCCGCGCTGATCCCCAAAGCCAGCATCACGCGCTGGCTCGGGCGCAACACCCCGGCGCATATTTCTTACCCCGCTGCAGCGGCGGCAGGCTCCCTGATTGCGGTGTGCTCCTGCACCATCGTGCCGCTGTTTGCGGGCATTTACCGCAAGGGTGCGGGCATGGGCCCGGCCATCACCTTTTTGTTCTTTGCCCCGGCGGGCAACATCATGGCGTTGGCCTACACCGGCAGCATTCTGGGGCCTCAATTTGCAGCAGCGCGGTTGTTGCTGTGCCTGGTATTTGGCATCGGCATTGGCGTGCTGATGGCGCGCATCTTCTGGCGCGACGACGCCAGCCACGACGCGCAAACCGACACGCTGTTTGGGGAGCAGGCCGCGATTGCCCCAGCAGCGCTGGGCGTGCTGCTGTCGCTGGTGGCCTTGCTGATTGCGGGCACCTTGAAACTCTGGCCGCTGACGGCGACGGTGGCAGCTTTTGAGGTGCCACTGAGCTGGGCGCAGGCGTGGCAAACCACCCTCTTCCAGTGGGTGCCGTTTGATGCCGCCAAAGGCGAAGAAGGGGTGAGCTTGCAAGGCTCGGTGCTGATTGGCTTGCTGCTGCTGATTGCGGCTACCGCCTGGCAAGGGCTGGAGAACATTGTCGAAGGCGCCAACCGCTGGACCTGGCTGGCGCTGGGCCTGGCCGCTACCACCTTGCTGGTCGCCTCCTTGCGTCTGACACCCCATGCCAACGGCCTGCAAGTCGGCGTGACCGGGCGCGTGCTGGCCGTGGGCTTGAGCCAATGGGCGGTGTGGCACTTTGCCCGCCAACTGGCCGCCGATGACTGGCGTGCCTGGCTGTGGGAAGCGTGGCGGTTTGTAAAACAGATTTTTGTGCTGCTGGTGGTCGGCGTGTTCATCGTCGGCATGGTGCGCCAGGTGATTCGCCCGGAATGGATCGAGAGCCTGGCCGGCAGCAACACAGTGCAGGCCAACGCGGTGGCAGTGGGCTTTGGCGTGTTCATGTACTTTCCGACGCTGGTCGAGGTGCCGGTGGCGCGCATGTTTTTGGACCTGGGCATGCACCCCGGCCCGCTGCTGGCCTACCTGATGGCCGACCCCGAACTCAGCCTGCAAAGCATGCTGATGGTGGCGGCGGTGATTGGGCGTAAAAAAACGGCGGCTTATGTCGGCTTGGTGGCCGTTTTCAGCATCTGCGCGGGCCTGCTGTATGGCACTTGGGTGGATGCCATCTGACGCATTTCATTTCAGTTTATTTCACGCTAGGAGACAGGTATGTTGAACGTCAAGATTTTGGGCTCGGGCTGCGCCAATTGCAAAAAGCTGGAAGCCGTGGCCCGCGCCGCCGCCAGCGCCGCCAACATGGAAGCCGACTTCATCAAGGTGACCGACATGCAGCAGATCATGGTCTACGACCTGCTGTCCACACCCGGCTTGGTCATCAACGACAAGCTGGTCAGCAGCGGACGCATTCCGACGCAGGCGGAAGTCCAGAAGTGGATGGCCGCGTGAGTCAGGGGTCAAAGGCAGCGCTGAGGCACCACCTCGACGCGCCCGGGCGCTAATCCCGCAGGGCGGTGCTCAATTGATCCGCCACTTCGGCCCAGTCCGAATCATCCAGCAAGGCTTCATGCAGGAAGGTGGCTTGCGCCGGGGTCCAGAACGGCGCGTTGGCCAGCGTGATGTCACCGGCCAGCGGCTTGTGCGCGGCGAGGAATTGCCGAATGTGCGCGTCATCATGGGGCAGCCCCAACTGGGCAAAGAGATCATGAAAGTGGTGAATGGGCTTGTTCATGGCAGTCCTTCAAAAAGTTCACGCATTAGCCCCTGCACCTATTGCGCGGGGTTTAGGCTAGCCCTATCTTCAACGTTTTCAACCCGCGCTGTCCATTGGTTTTCGCAAATCACGGTCAAATAAGGGCGATGCCGACCTGAGCGGGTGGCCCCGGGCGGCGTTCAGCCCAGCTTGTTATCGGCAATGTGGTAGTGCGGGTCCTCAAAGGTATTGATCTCGACCATGTGTTTGGCCCGCTCCAGCAACTCAAGACAATCCGGGCTCAGGTGGCGCAGGTGCAGCGTCTTGCCGGCCTGCTGGTAACGCGCGGCCAGCGCGTCGATGGCCTCAATGGCGGAATGGTCGACCACCCGGGCGTTGCGGAACTCGATCACCACATGCTGCGGGTCGTCTTTGGGCGAAAACAGCGCCGCAAAATGAGCACAGGAGGCAAAAAACAGGCTGCCTTGCAAGGCATAGACCTTCCAGCCCTGGTCGTCGGTCGTGCTGGTGGCGGTGATCTGCCGGGCCTGCTGCCAGGCAAACACCAGTGCGGCAAACACCACACCTGCCAGCACGGCAATGGCGAGGTCGGTCAGCACCGTGATCACGGTGACGCCCACCACCGTGATGGCGTCCTGGCGCGGAATCTTGCGCAGGGTTTGCAGGCTGCCCCATTCAAACGTTTTCTCGCACACCACGAACATCAGGCCCACCAGCGTGGCCAGCGGAATCATCTCGATCCAGGGTGACAAAAACAGGATGAAGCCGAGCAGACACACCGCCGCCACGATGCCCGAGAGCCGGTGCCGGGCCCCATTGCCGATGTTGATCATGCTCTGGCCAATCATGGCGCAGCCGCCCATAGTGGCAAAGAATCCGCTGACCACATTGGCCAGGCCTTGCGCCATGGATTCACGGTTGGGTTTGCCGCGGGTGTCGGTGATGGCGTCGATCAGGTTCAGCGTCAGCAGGGTTTCGATCAGGCCAATGGCGGCGAGGATCAGCGCGTACGGAAAGATGATATATAGCGTCTGCCCATTCAAAGGCACCTGCGGCAGGTGAAACTGCGGCAGGCCCCCGGCAATCGAGCCCATGTCGCCCACCGTCTTGGTGTCAATCCCCAGGCCCGCCACCAAGCCGGCCACGATCAGGATCGCCGCCAGCGATGACGGAATGGCGCGGGTCAGTTTGGGCAACAGGTAAATGATAACCATGGTCAGCGCAATCAGGCCCAGCATCAGGAACAGCGCCGGCCCCGCCATCCAGCCGCTGCTGCCATCGGCTGCGGCGGTCTTGAAGTGGCCAAACTGGGCCAGAAAAATCACGATCGCCAGGCCATTGACAAAGCCGAGCATGACCGGGTGCGGCACCATACGAATGAACTTGCCGAGCTTGAGCGCGGCAAACAGCAGTTGCAGCAGCCCCATCAAGATCAGGGTGGCAAACAGGTACTCCACCCCGTGCTGGACGACCAGGCTGACCATGACGACCGCCAGCGCGCCGGTGGCGCCGGAAATCATGCCCGGACGCCCGCCCAGCAGGCTGGTGATCAGACACACGAAAAAGGCCGCATACAGGCCGGTCAGCGGGCTGACATGGGCGACCAGCGCAAAGGCAATCGCCTCGGGAACCAGCGCCAGTGAGACGGTGAGGCCGCTCAGCACGTTGGTCCGGAGGTCGGCGGGTTTCAGTCCAAACATGCAAACTCCCTGCGTGCGACCCCGGAGCGGGCGCAGCATTTTAAAAAAATGAAAGACCCACCGCCGCATGGCGGCCGCAGCGGGCCAAGTGAGACGCTCGAAACGGAAGGTGGGGAACAAACCGGACGCGTCCCACCGTGAAGATGGGCGGCCAAAGGGTGTGGTTTGATTATCCCACGCGACTTTCAGCGCCCGCACGCCTGCGTCACGGTCAAGCCAAACGCCGGGGTAACGCTCGGGAGGCCCTGAAAACTAGCGCATTTCAAACAGCTCCTGGTGAAAGCGTGCGTCAGGCAGGCCCAGGGCCACCAGGTCTTTTTTCAGGGTCTGGCCAAAGGCGGCGGGGCCGCAAAACCAGACGTCCGCCGCCTGCCAGTCGGGCACCTGCGCGGTGAGGCGGGCCGCGTTGAGCCGGCCGTCCCGCTCGTCCCACAACACATGCAGGTGCACCCCGGCCGCTGTCGCGTCGCGCTCCATCAGGCTGATGGCGTGGGGGTCGTAGACGGCGGTGGTGTGGAACAGGTCGATGGTTTTGCCATCGGGCACCGTGGCCAGAATCTTCATGCGCGCAATAAAGGGCGTGATGCCAATGCCCGCGCCGACCCAAATTTGGCGCGCTTGCGGGCCTTCAAAATTGAAGCGTCCGTAAGGGCCTTCGACCTGGACCACGTCGCCCACACTGAGCCGCTGCGCCAGCGTGCGCGTGTAATCCCCCAGCGCCTTGATGATGAAAGTGATGCGACCATCGCCCGCCCAGGCCGATGAAATGGTGTACGGGTGAGCGCCTTCGTCCTGGTGCAGGGTGACAAAAGCGAACTGGCCGGACGCATGCCCCGCCCAGCGCCCCTGCAAGGCTATGTCGACCTCAATGACCTGCAGCAAAGTGTGCTGGCGCAGCGCCACCACCTCGCCCACAACCGGGCGGTGGCTGGCCACCCGGCCAAAGATCACCATCACGGCGGCGAGGCTGCCCGCAGTCATCAAAACGGCCATGACCAGCCCCAGCCCACTGCTCCAGTTGTCAAACTTGAGCAAAATCACCGAGTGCCCCACCAGCGCCAGATACGCCACGGCGAGCAGGTGGTGAGTTTTGAAAAACAGGCGGTACGGGAAGCGCTTGACCAGGGCCAGCGCCATCAGCAGCACGGCCGCATAAAAGGCCCATTCGCCCACGCCCTCGGCCAAGCCGCGCTGGCTCATGAAGAGTTGCTGCAGCGAGCCCTCCGGCAGCACTGGGCGGGGGCCACGCATGGGCCGCGTCAGCCAGCCCAAGCCCACCATCCATTTGGCCGCCTCCGACAGCAGCCAGTGGCTGATGGCCAGCACCAGGCCCGAGATGCCCAGCCATTTGTGCAGCCGGTACATTTTGTCCAGCCCGCTCAGGTAGGGCTCAAACCACACCGGCCGCACAGCCAACACCATGGCCACGCTCATGACGCCGATGCCCAGCACGCCGCTGTACTGCATCAACGGGCCGCGCCAGGCAAAGAAGTTCGGGGCCGTCGCGCCCAGGTTCTGGCCGGCCAGCAGCCATAAAAGCGACAGGGCGGCGAGGTAGAGGGCAAAGAAGCGTTGGATGGGTTTCATGGCACTAAAAATATTAGGGTTTACCCTGATCATCTTAGGCCGCCAAGGTAAAGCTGAGGTAAGCGCTCTGCGCTGACGCGGTAAAAACGAGCCCACAGCCGCCCCGGCGCCAGAGGTTCGAAGTTGCCCGCACAATAGCGGGCATGAATTCATCCGCCCCCGCCATCGCCGCTCCTTCCCTGTTGCCGCCCGACGATCCGCTGCGCGCCACCTTGCACAACGAAGTCCACGCCCGCCCACCGGCCCGCGTACGCCTGCCGGCCTTGGTGACGTATGTCGCCGTGCTCAACGCGGGTGTCACGCGCGAGCAGGAGTGTGCGCATCTGCGCGCCCTGCCCGGCCAGCAAGACCTGCCGCTGAGCAGCCTGCAGAGCAGTTTTTTGCGCCTGCGCCTGGGCGGCTACACCGTCAAATGGGAGCGCCACACCGAGTTCACACGCTACTCCATCGTGCAAGAGATGCCCACCACGGCCTTGCTGGGCGCCACCGAGCCGGACTTGTCGGGCACGTTGGCGGTCACGGCGGAGTGGCTGCGCCACATTCCCGGCGCCACCGTGGCCGCCATTCAGATGGCGATGCTGCATGGGGATTTGACCGACCAGCGGGCGCTCATGGCGCAGGCGCAGGCCTGGTGCGGCAACGACACGCTGATCGCCTCGCAACTCGGTACCGTGCCTAGCCAGGGACTGGAATCCCCCAAGCCCATGGGCCACTCCTGGGCGCTGACCAACTTCCGCATCGGGGCCGACGGCTTTGAGCGTGTGCTGGTCATTGCCCCGCCCGGCACCTCGGAGACACGGGCCGGGCGCATCTCGCAGCGCCTGCTCGAATTGGAAACCTACCGCCTGATGGCGCTGCGCGGCTTGCCGGTGGCCAAGCAACTGGGGCCGATGCTGGCCGAGGCCGAATCCGCGCTGGCGACCATCACCGCCCGGTTGGAGAACAAGTCGGCCTCCGACCAGGAGTTGCTCGACACGCTGGTGTCGCTGGCGGCCCGCGTGGAGCGCGCCACGGCCGAGAACGTTTACCGTTTTTCAGCCACCCAGGCGTATTCGACACTGGTGCAGCAACGCATTACTGAGCTGCGCGAAAAAGCCATTCCCGGCACCCAAACGATTGGCGAGTTCATGCAACGGCGCCTGTCACCGGCGATGGCGACGGTGTCGGCCACAGCGCAGCGGCTGGCGTCTTTGTCCGAGCGGGTGGCGCGCACCAGCGACTTGTTGCGCACGCGGGTCGACATTGCCACCGAGGTGCAAAACCAGCAGCTGCTGGAAAAACTGACCAAGGGACAAGAGCTGCAACTGCGCTTGCAAAGCACGGTGGAAGGGCTGTCGATTGCCGCCATCTCCTACTACGTCATCAGCCTGCTGCTGTACGGTGGCAAGGCGCTGAAAGCGGTGGGCGTGCCGGTCAACCCGGAAATGGCCGCCGGCGCGCTGGTGCCGCTGGTGCTGTGGTCGGTCTGGTACACCACGCGGCGCATTCACGCCAAGCTGCACGCAGAGCATTGAGGGCCCAGTGGCTCAGGCAGACTCGCCCAGCCGCCCATCCCGAAAGTCAGACAGGGCCTGGTAAATTTCTTCTTGCGAGTTCATCACAAACGGGCCGTACTGAACAATCGGCTCTTTCAGTGGCTGCCCGGCAATGAACAGCACTTTGGCGTCGGCGCTGGCCTCGATCACCACGCCGTCGGCCTGCGCGTCATTGGTCAAAATGGCCATGCGCTGCACTGGCACGGTTTGCCCGGCAATGCTGACTTCACCGCGGTAGACGTAGACAAACGCGTTGTGGCCCGCCGGTAGTTGCTGCTCGAAGCGCGCGCCCTTGGGCAAGTGCAGGTCCAGGTAGTGGGGTTGCGTCACGTCGCGGGTCACGGCCCCGGTCACGCCCTGGCTTTCACCGGCAATCACGATCACCGCCACGCCCTGGTCGGTAACAAATTTAGGCAGGTCAGCGCTCTTGAAGTCGCGGTACCAGGGGGTGTTCATCTTGTCGCGCTTGGGCAGGTTCAGCCACAGCTGAAAGCCTTCCATCACGCCTTCTTCCTGCTGCGGAATCTCGGAATGGATCACGCCTTTGCCGGCCGTCATCCACTGCACGCCGCCGTTTTCCAGCAAGCCCTCGTGACCCGCGCTGTCACGGTGCAACATGCGCCCGGCAATCATGTAGGTCACGGTCTCAAAGCCGCGGTGCGGGTGATCGGGGAAACCGGCGATGTAGTCGTCAGGCTGGTCGCTGCCAAAGGCATCGAGCATCAGGAACGGGTCGAGCCGATGCTGCAGGTTTTGGGTCAGCACCCGGGTCAGTTTGACGCCCGCACCGTCGGAGGTGGCCTGACCGGCGATCAGGCGCTCCACGGTACGGGTCTGCGTGACGGGTGGGTGAGCGAGGGGGATGGTCATAGTTGGCTCCTTCTTGAAATAAGATGCGATGGCGATAGTTTATTTATCAACAATGCGACTGGGAACCCCCTGAAATGGATAAGACTAAACCGGTGACGGAACAATCTAGCGCCAGCATTGACCCCAATGACCTGCTGATTTTTGCCTGCGTGGCCGAGCTGGGCAGTTTTAGCCGGGCCGCCGACCGCCTGGGCGCGCCCAAATCCACCATCTCGCGCCGACTCGCCGCGCTGGAACAGCGCCTGGGCGAGCGCCTGTTGCTGCGCACCACCCGGCGCCAGTCTTTAACCGAATTCGGCCTGCAACTGCTGGAGCATGCGCGCCAGGTGGCGTCTGAGGTGGAGGCGGTGACCGCTTTGAGCGAGCGCCGTCAGGCCACGCCGAGCGGGCGCCTGCGTGTGTCCATGCCGAGTGACTTTGCCAACCTGTTGCTGGCCGACACGCTGGCGGCCTTTATTGCGCTGTACCCGGCGATTCAGCTGGAGCTGGATTTGTCGCCACGCCGGGTGGACCTGCTGGGAGAAGGCTTTGATGTGGTGGTGCGCATCGGCAACCTCCCCGACGATGCCTCGCTGGCCGCCCGGCGGCTGGCCGCCTTTTCTATCGGTTTGTACGCGGCCCCCAACTACCTGGCCGAACACGGCGAGCCCTCCAGCCCCGATGACCTGGTGCAGCATGCGGCGATCAAGATGCTGAACACCAGCGGCGAGGCGGCCAGCTGGACCTTGGTGCAGGGCGAGACCCGCTGGCAGGGCGTGCCGCCAGGCCGGGCCAGCGCCAATGCGCCCGAACTGCTGATCAAGCTGGCCTGTGCCGGCACCGGTATTGCGGCGGTGCCGGATTACTTTGCCGCGCCCGAAGTGCGCCGCGGCGCCTTGCGCCGGGTGTTGCCCGACTGGTGCTTGCCCAGCCAGACGGCGTGGGCGGTGTTTCCGGAACGCAAGCTGATGCCGATCAAAACGCGGGTGTTTATCGACATGCTGCAAACCGCCTTGTCGCAGGTGCAGCCCGCAGGTCAGCCGTGTTAGCCGACGCGCCTCGGCGAATTGTTCTATTTTTGGAACGATGAATCTCAATAGGGTGGGCTTATCAAAAAATAAGGGGCTAAATAGAATAATGACACCACCGACTCACACCGTGTCGGCCCTTTCAATACCAGAGAGCATTCACCATGAAATTACTGCACATTGACTCCAGCATCCTCGGCGCCCATTCCGTTTCCCGCCAACTCACGGCCGAAGTCGTCGCTGAATGGGTGAAGAGCCACGCCGGCACCACCGTTGAGTACCTTGACCTGGCGGTGAATGCCCCCAACCATTTCGGTGCCGATGCCATCGCCGTCAAGGGTATCGCCCAGCCCGAACCCACCGACGCCCAGCGCGCCGAGAACGCCGTGTCCGAGCAGCTGGTGAGCCAGTTCCTGGCCGCTGACGTGATTGTCATTGGCGCGCCGTTCTACAACTTCTCCATCCCGACTCAGCTCAAGGCCTGGATTGATCGCCTGGCGCAGCCGGGCCGCACCTTCACCTACACCGACAAAGGCCCAACCGGTCTGGCCACCGGCAAAACCGTGATCGTGGCCTCCACCCGCGGTGGCGCCTACTCGACCAGCGAAGGCGGTCAGGCGATGGAACACCAGGAAAGCTACCTCAAAGTGGTGTTTGGCTTCTTTGGCGTGACCGACGTGCGCATTGTTCGCGCCGAAGGTCTGGCGATGGGCGATGCCCCGAAGGCCGCCGCCCTGAGCGCCGCGCGCGCCGACATGGAAACGGCCACGGCCTAAAAAGACCCGCGGCGGGCGAAACGAATCAACCTGGTTTCATTCATTGGAGAGCTTTTATGACCGCAACCCAACACCCCTCGCCCGCTGGCACTGGCGCCCGGATGCCCACCTGGTTCATCCCGCATGGCGGCGGCCCGTGTTTTTTCATGGACTGGAATCCGCCCGACGCGTGGGACAAGATGGGCGACTTCCTCAAGGGCCTGGCCGCCACCTTGCCCCAGCGCCCCAAGGCAATCGTCATGGTGTCCGCCCACTGGCTGGAGTCGGGCTTTAACGTCACCACGGCGCCAGCGCCGTCGCTGATCTATGACTACTATGGCTTTCCGCCGCACACCTACGAGTTAAAGTACCCGGCCGCCGGTTCGCCCCCGTTGGCGGCGCGTATCAGCGAGTTGTTGGGCAACGCCCATTTGCCCACTAACGCCAACCCAAGCCGGGGTTTTGACCACGGCATGTTCATCCCGATGATGCTGATGTTCCCCGACGCGGAGATACCGGTCGTGCAACTGTCACTGCACAAAAATATGGACCCGGAACTGCACTTGCAGATGGGCCGCGCTCTGGCGCCGCTGCGCGATGAAGGCGTGCTGATCATCGGCAGCGGCATGAGTTTTCACAACATGCGGGCCTATGGCAACCCCAAATTCGGCCCGGTTTCCGACGAGTTTGACGGCTGGCTGACCGCCGCCGTGGAAGCGCCCGCACCACAACGCCATCAACATCTGGTCGATTGGGCCCAAGCGCCTTCCGCGCGCCTGTCGCATCCGCCGCAGGCCGAGGAGCATCTGCTGCCGCTGATGGTCGTCGCCGGCGCGGCGGGCGATGAGCCGGGGCACCACGTCTTCAGCGACCGGGTGATGGAAACCACCTTGTCGGCTTATTCGTTTGGTTGAATTGCGTAAAGCCGCAAAAGCGCACGATTGTTGTTTGTGCAGCGCAAGCCGACGTTCGAGGTGAGCTAAATATCTCAATCGATTTCTCCGGTCCGGACATTCAGGCTGCTGGTCCATTTTGGGAATTCTTTGGTCCCTGAAGCTCAGGGCCAGTCGTTCAACCAAGGATGTCAGTTTTCTTGACAATCCGGCTCTTGGGCATCTCCATATCGTTTTTGCGGAATTGGCGAAAAGCGCTATATGTGGATCAGCGCATTTGATCGAGCGCAACCAGTCGATAGCCTTTGGTCTGCAGCGCTTGATGAATGGCGCTGGCTGTGGCGACTGCTTCGGGACCATCACCGTGAACGCAAATGCTGTCGATGCGGGTCGGCAGGTGGTGCCCACTCGCGGCCACGATGGCATGTGCATGCAACATGCGCAACACATGGTCCACACACGCCTGGGCGTCGTGCAGCACGGCGCCCTCGCGTGAGCGCGGCATCAGCTGGCCGTTGTCGAGGTAAGTGCGGTCGGCAAACACCTCGTAGCGTACTGGCAGTCCGGCCGACTCGGCGGCTTGCACCAGCGCCGAGTGCGCCGGCGCCAGCAGGATCAGCGTGCGATCCAGCGCCTGCACTGCGCGCACCACGGTGGCCGCCACAACCGGGTCGGCACAGGCGACGTTGTTGAGAGCTCCATGAGGTTTGACGTGGCTGACACGGCCACCCTCGGCTGCGGCCATGGCTTGCAGCGCACCCACCTGGTAAAGAATGGTGGCTTCCAGGTCGGGCGCGGACATCTGCAGCACGCGCCGCCCGAAGCCTTGCAGATCGGGATAAGACGGGTGCGCGCCCAGGCTCACGCCGCGCGCGATGGCCTGGCGCACCGTGTCGCGCATGATGGAGGGGTCGCCTGCGTGCATGCCACAGGCGATGTTGGCACTGCCCACAATCTGCAGCAGGGCGGCGTCGTTGCCCATTTGCCAAGGACCGAAGCCCTCACCCAGGTCGGCGTTGAGATTGATGTGGCTAGTGTTCATGAGGGTGTTCCGTTTCAAATGTCGGCGCGTAGCTGACCGCTGATCAGGTTACTGCCATACAGCGCGATTTCATCGATGAAACCCGGGGGAAGAAAGGCCTCGCGGGTGGCCAACCAGCGGGTCCAGGCGTCGCGCTGGTCTAGCAGCGCCTGGCGAGCTTGCGCTGCAGTGACCGCTTGGAAGTGCACCCGGGTGCTTGGCCGCAGGTGCGCCAGCCGAGGCAGGTCGGCGCGGATGACGGTGGCGATCTTGGGGTAGCCGCCCACGGTCTGGCTGTCGGCCAGCAACACAATGGGTTGACCGTTGGCGGGCACCTGTACCGCGCCGGCGGTGACCGCGTCTGACACGATGTCGGCCGCTTTCGCGCTGGTGTGCGTGAGCGGCGTGCCGCGCAGGCGCAGGCCCATGCGGTCTTGCTCGGCGGTGGCCACCCAGCCGTCGCGCAAAAAAGCGGCCAGGGCGTCGGGTTGGAAATGGTCGGCTTGCGGCCCCAACATTACCCGCACTGGGCCCTCAGGCAGTGCCCAAGGCGTGGGCGCGCGCCATTGTTTGGGGTCGGGTGTGGCCCATACCGAGCACGGCAGCAGGTCACCCGGGCGCAGCGCGCGGCCCAGCACGCCTTGCAGACCCGCGCGCCAGTTGCTGGAGCGGCTGCCCAGTTGGGCCGCAGGCTGGCAACCGCCCGACAGGGCCAGATAAGCGCAGCCGGTATCAGCCGCGCCCAGCACCAGCCGGTCACCCACCTGCAAGGTTTGGCTCTGCCAAGCTGGCAAGACCCTGATGCCACCCTCGGCAAGCAGGCATTTGGCGCTGACGCTGCCGGCCAGCGCCACGCGCACCGGGCCGGTGGTCACCCGCAGTTCTGTGCCCAAACCGCGCAGCTCCAGCACAGCGGCGCCGCCGTGGTTGCCCACCAGCGCATTGGCCGCCTCGGCCAGCGGCGCATCGAGCCAGCCAGACACGGCAACGCCTTCATGGCGGTGGCCTTGGCGGCCCCGGTCTTGCACCGTGGTACCAATACCCGGCTGCACAATGGTCAACATGCCAGTGCTCATGCGGCCCCCTGGGATTCAAGAAAAATTTCGCGCGGCAACTGCCCGGCCACGGTGAGCTGGTGCAGGCGCTCGTATTCGCCCAGGGGCACGGGGTACCAGCGCACCCGGTCGCCCACCGCGAGCATGGCCGGATGTTCGGCAAAGCGCAGATCGAACAGTTGCACCGGTGTGCGGCCCAGCAAGTTCCAGCCGCCCGGGCTGTCCCAGGGGTAAACCGCACACATCTCGCCCGCCACTGCCAGCGAGTGGGCGGGCACACGCTGGCGTGGGCTGGCCAGACGCGGCATGGCCAGCTCAGGCGGCAAGCCGCCCATGTAGGGGAAGCCGGGCTGAAAGCCGATTACATACACCCGAAAATCAGCATCCAGCAGCCGATCGATGACCTCGGTCTCTGATAGCCCCCGGGCTTCGGCCAAGCGGGGCAGGTCTGGGGCAAAGCTCGGCTCAAAGCACACTGGCAGGCGCCAATGCTGCCCCTCGCGCACCACTTGGCCGCCCTGCTGGCCCAGGGCCAGCAGGCGCTCACCCAGGCTGTCGGCATCAGCTGTCAGCGGGTCAAAGTGCACGGTGAGCGAACGAAAGGTCGGTACCACATCGGTCACCGCAGCAAACAGCAGCTCGGTCTGGCGCAACTGAGCCACCCGGTCGGCCAGGTCAGTCACGCGGGCGTTGGTGGCGGTGCTGATGTCGCTCCCGAACTCCAGCGTCCAGGCGGCATCACCCAAGGCCAGCAAACGTGGCGTTGGCAAGACATGTGCATCCATGGTTTAGCCTGCCATTTGGCCGGGCAGCCAGGTCACGATGCCCGGGACGAAGTAAATCAACAGCACCGCGAATACCATCAGGAGAAACATGGGGAGCGCATGCCAGGCGAGGTAGGAGATTTCCTTCTTTGTCATGCCCTGCAAAACAAACAGGTTGAACCCCACTGGCGGTGTTATCTGTGCCATTTCGACCACCAACACCACAAAGATGCCGAACCAGACGGGGTCGATGCCGGCTTTCTCAATGGTGGGCAGCAGCACGCCCATGGTCAGCACCACGATGGAGATGCCGTCCAGAAAGCAGCCCAGTACGATGAAGAAGCCCATCAGCGCGATGATCAGCTGCCATTGGGGCAGCCCCAGCACGCCGATCCACTCGGCCAACTGGCGCGGCAGACCGATGTAGCCCATCGACAGTGTCAAAAACGCGGCACCGGCCAAAATCAGCGCAATCATGCAGTACAGGCGGGTGGCACCGAGCAGGCTGTCGCGGAACTGTTGCCAACGCATCTCGCCCTGGACGGTGGCGATGATGAGCGCGCCCACCACGCCCAGTGCCGCCGATTCGGTGGCGGTGGCGATGCCGCTATAGACCGAGCCCAGCACGGCCCCGATCAAGGCGACCACAGGCAGCAGGTTGCGCGACGCCTTGAGCTTGTCGACAAAGCGCATGGCAGGGCCTGCCGGCGGGATCTGGTCCGGGTGCAGCAACGCCCACACCATCGTGTAGCCCATGAACAGACCTGCCAGCAAAAGGCCTGGAAACACGCCGGCAATAAAGAGTTGGGCAATTGACACGTTGGCCGCAACACCGTAAACGATCATGATGATCGAGGGCGGAATCATCAGACCCAGCGTGCCCGCGCCGGCCAGTGTGGCCAGGGCCATGTGCTCGGGGTAGCCGCGCTTTTTCAGCTCGGGCAGGGTCATCTTGCCAATGGTGGCGCAGGTCGCCGCTGACGAGCCCGACACCGCCGCAAAAATGGTGCAGCCGATGATGTTGGTGTGCAAGAGGCGGCCCGGCAGGCGTTCCAGCCACGGTGCCAGGCCCTTGAACATGTCCTCTGAGAGTTTGGTGCGAAACAGAATCTCGCCCATCCAGATGAACAGCGGCAGCGCGGTCAAGGTCCAGGACGAGGCTGAGCCCCAGATGGCGACCGCCATCGCGTCGCCGACCGGGCGGCTGGTGAACAGCTCCATGCCGATCCAAGCCACGCCGGTCAGCGTCAGGCCCACCCAAACGCCACAACCGAGGGTGAGAAACAAGGCTGCAATCAGCAGCGCGGTAATAGTGAAGTCCATGGCAAGTCCTTATTCGATACGGGCAGGTTCGTTGTCGGTCATGGGGTCGCGCAAGGGTTCGCCGCGCAGCAACAGAATCAGGTCACCCAGAAAGGCGAGTACAAAAAGCGAGGTGCCGATGGCCATGCCCAGTTGCGGAATCCACAACGGGGTGGCGTCCAGACCGGTAGAGATGTCATGGAACTCACGCGACTGCAGCATCAACCGGATCGAAAACCACGCCAGAGCGCCAGACAGGGCAATCGCCACTAAATGGCACGCAATGTCCAACAGACCCTTGCCCCGCTCAGGCAGCTGGTTGAACAACAGCGTGACGCGGATGTGCTCACCCCGACGCAAGGTGGGTGCCAGCGCCATAAAGGCCGAAATAGCCATGCAGTAGCCTGCGTAGGCATCGGCACCTGGCAGGTCGAAGACAGGGTGGAGTCGGCCCAGGATGCTGGCCAGTACCGACACCAGGGTGCCAACCATGAAGACCCCGGCCAGGTACCCCGTCGCGTTGAAAAATCGATCAAGCAGTTGTCGCATGATGCGCCCTTTTAAGAAGTTGATGGAGGGCCGCCCCGTGTGAGGCGGTACGGTCTTGGCAACGGTTTACTTTTGGAACGCGCTGATGATCGCTTGGCCGTCAGCCCCGGTCTGCTTGACCCAGTCGGCCACCATGCTTTCGCCAATCTTTTTCAGCTCGGCGCGCAGGGTCGGGCTGCCCGCGTCCACCGTCATGCCGTTTTTACGCAACTGGTCAAGGTACCAGCCGTTTTTCTCGGCGCTGATCTTCCAGCCACGGGCTTCGGCATCGGCGGCGACCTTGGTGAGTGCTGCTTGTGTGGGTTTGTCGAGGCCGTCAAACGCCTTTTGCGACACGATCACCAGGTTTTTGGGCAACCAGGCGCTGACGTCGTAGTAGTACTTCACCTGCTCCCACACTTTGCTGTCGTAGCCGGTCGCACCCGACGTCATGAACGTGGTCACGGCTCCGGTGGCCAGCGCCTGCGTCAGTTCGGCGGCCTGCACGGTGACCGCCTGCGCGCCCACGAGCTGGGCGATGCGGCTGGTGTTGGGGTTGTAGGCGCGCCATTTCACGCCCTTGAGGTCGGCCACCGACTGGATCGGCTTGGCGCTGAAAATGCCCTGCGGTGGCCAGGCCACCGAGTACAGCACCTTGATGCCCTGTTTGGCCAGCGCAGCCTCGGTGGCGACATGAGAGACGCGCCACAGCTTTTGGGCCTCGGCGTAGCTGGTGGCCAGGAAGGGGATGGAGTCCAGACCAAACAGCGGGTTTTCGTTGGAGTAGCCCGAGATGATGATCTCGCCAAGCTGCGCCTGGCCACCCTGCACCGAGCGCTTGATTTCGTTCGCCTTGAACAGCGAGCCACCGTCATGCACCGTGATCTTGAGCTTGCCAGCGGTGGCCTGGTCAACATCCTTGGCAAACTGATGGATGTTTTCGGTGTGGAAGTTGGCGGCCGGGTAGCCCGTGGGCATGTCCCACTTTTGCTGGGCCATCACCTGGCCTGCGGACGACAAGACTGCTGCGGCGAGGCTGGCGACAGCCCACTGTTTGATAGTGACCATGGAGTACTCCGTTAACGATGAGACGGCCCACTGGCAGGCGCCAACAGGCGTCATTGATTGCACAACGACAACGTAATGTTAATAGAATATCAACGTTTTATCGCTATGGTTTTCCCTTATTAGCGATTTGTTATTCATATAAACTACAGTTTGAGACCGCCCGACCACTTTTGATTGACGCCCCGATGCCCTCCAACACGCCTTCAACCCCAACGACCAGCCCGCTTGCCACCGACTCGCAACGCATCGTCACGTCGGCGCACCTGGTGTCGGAAAAGTCGCCCGAACTGTCTGAGCTCGAATTCGGGCTGATTATTGCCACCCACGCCTTCAATCGCTGGATGACGCGCTGCATGGGCGCCGCCGGCGTGAAAGACATGACGGCGGTGGATGTGCTGGTGCTGCATCACACCAACCACCGCGGCACCGAAAAGCGCTTGGCCGACATCTGCTTCGTGCTCAACATCGAGGACACGCATGTGGTGTCCTATTCGCTCAAAAAGCTGATGGCAGCAGGCTATGTGCGCAGTCAAAAGAAGGGCAAGGAAGTGTTCTTTGCCACCACCGAGGCGGGCCTGGACCTGTGCCTGCGTTACCGCGAGGTGCGCGAGGCTTGCTTGTTGCCCGGCTTTTCCGGTGCCGCCGAAGAAAACGGCCAGCTGGGCGACATGGCCAAATTGTTGCGCACGGTGTCAGGCCGCTACGATCAGGCAGCGCGCGCAGCCACTTCATACTGAACTGCTGATCTTTGACATTGCCAATGTCCGTAATCTACCAAGTGACGTCGAGGCCGCTGGGCTCGTTAAAGGAACGCCCCTTGGGGCTTTATCGGGTGGCGCGAAACCAGCGGGCAGCGACTCATTCTGGTAGTGCGAATGAAAGTGCCGCATCGTCGCGATAAGTCCTGCAGTCGGACGCTACGCTGCATCAGGCTGACATGCCGGGGAAGCGCGCTGGAAAGCATCGAGCGCAGCGCAGGCCTGGTCAATGGTCACGATATGGGGAAACGGCGTCAGGTCCACCTTGAAGCGGCGGGCAATTTCTACCTGCGGCACCAGGTTGGCAATGGCTTGCGGCAACCATTGCAGGATCAAGAAGCGCTCCCGGCACGCTTGACCAGCTCGGCACGTTGTTTGGCCCAACTCTTATTGGCATCCTCATTCGACACCCATTGGGTGGTGGGGTCGTCGGCCTCCTTGATTCCTTCTGCCACCTCGGCGCGAAACCACTTGTCGTAAGCTGCCGCCGCGTGGGTCTGGCGCATGCGTTCGGCTGCGTCCGTGCGTTGGGGTGCTGGCTTGATCGTCGCTGGGGCAAACTGTCGTGTGTCCGTCTTGAATTCTTCGATGCCGACCGTTTTGAGGTAGCTGGCCAGCGTCTCGAACTTTCTAAAAATGCGGACGGCACCGCGCTTGGCCGCTAACGCGCGCTCGGTTGTTCCGTACTGGATAACAACGCCCCAGCCGCCCGGCTGACCCACGACACAAGCACTCCGCACCGCGCCTGCTTCAGACAGGTGCGCAAGGGTCGCATGGTCTATTGTTGTAGCAGTTGTCATTTACTCGCCTTTTTAATAAAAACAATAGACAACTTTAAACCGAATATTAGAGAAGTGGGAAATGTTCTAAAGACAAATTGCTAATTAGCTCAACTTAACGCCCGCTTCATCTCACCCGCTCACGCTGGCCCAATTCGCGCACATTGACCAGAGGGCACGACTCGCCCGCCTGATCGCACGGCACATCAAGGAGAATTCATCAGCATCTGGCCGATTGGGCCCAAGTGCATTCAGCGCGGCTGGCGATGAAGCGGGGCACCACGTGTTCAGCGACCGGGTGATTCAAAGCGCCGGGGCGGCGGTCAGACCGGTGGCGGAACCGTCAGCCCGCGTACCACGGCGGGCCGCGCTACAAACGCGGCCAGTGCCCGCGTCACCTGCGTGAAATCCTGCATGCCCACCAAGTCGCCCGCGCCGTAGCGCTCGATCAGGTTACGCACCCAGGGAAAGATCGCGATGTCGGCAATGGTGTAGGCCTCGCCCATGACCCAGCTGCGCCCGGTGAGACGCTGGTCCAGCACGCCCAGCAGGCGCCGGGATTCGGCCAGGTAGCGCTCCAGCGGGCGCTTGTCCTCAAAGTCCTTGCCCGCAAAGAAGTTGAAAAAGCCCACCTGTCCAAACATCGGCCCGATGCCGCCCATCTGGAACATCAGCCACTGAATGGTCTCGTAGCGCAGTGCCGCCTCCTGCGGCAGTAACTGGCCCGTTTTCTCGGCCAGGTACAGCAAAATCGCGCCCGACTCGAACAGCGCCAGCGGCGCACCGCCCGGCCCGTTCGGGTCCAGAATGGCCGGAATCTTGTTGTTCGGGTTGAGCGAAAGAAACTCGGGCGAGAACTGGTCGCGGGTCTCAAAGTTGACCCGGTGCGCCTCGTAAGGCAGGCCCGTTTCCTCCAGCATGATCGACACCTTCACGCCATTGGGCGTGGGCAGCGAATACAGCTGCAGCCACTCGGGATGCCGGGCAGGCCATTTGTGGGTGACGGGAAAGCGGGAGAGATCAGTCATGGTGCGGCGCTCTTGTCTGAGTGATAGGGAATGGCCTTGAAAGGCGGGGCCCGATTGTCGCCGCTGGGTTGGCACCACCCCAAGTGCCCGCTACCGCCCCTGCCGTGGCAGCGGCTCAAAATGCGCGGCCAGCAGCGCCAGCGCGTGGCGCACCTTGGCGGGCTGCTCGCCGCGCCGGGGGGTGATGGCGTACACCGGCAGCTCGGGCAGGCGCCATTGCGGCAGCACCGGCAGCAAACGGCCATCGGCCAGCGCGCGGCGGTCGTCCTCGCTCACCACCACGCTGATGCCCCAGCCCGCCACACACAGCGCGTGCAAAGCCGTCACCTGGCTGGCCTGCACGCGGCGGGTGACCTGCACCGTGGCCTGCTCCCCGCTGTCGCGGTGCAGCACCAGCGTGTCGATGCCGTAGCTGGTGTTGGACGGGCGCCCGCCCAGCCAGTCGTGCGCGCTCAAATCTTGCGGTCCTTGCGGCCAACCGCGTTGCGCCAGATAGGCCGGGGCGGCGCACATTTGCGCGTCCATGCTGCCCAGCTTGCGCGCCACCAGGCTGGAGTCGGGCAGACTGCCCGCGCGCAGGGCAATGTCCACCCGCGCCTCGATCAGGTCAATCAGCGCGTCGTCCAGCAGCAGCTGCAGCGTCAGCTTGGGGTGGTTGCGCAGCGGGGCCAGCGCCTGCGCCAGCAAACCGCCAAAGCCGATCGGTGCGGCAATGCGCAACTCGCCCTCGGGCTCGTCGCGGTGGCGCGCCAGCGCCTGGTCGGCTGCTCGTGCGGCGGCCACCATGGCGCTGCAGCCGTCGATGTAGCGCGCACCGGCCTCGGTCAGCGTCAGCTTGCGGGTGGAGCGGTGCAGCAGCGCCAGCCCCAGCGCCGCCTCCAGCTGGCGCAAATGCTGGCTCACCGCTGACGGCGTCATGCCCAAACGGCGCGCCGCCGCCGTGAGCGACCCGGCCGCCACCACCTCGGCAAACACCGCCATGCGTTTGAGTTGATCCATGTAAAAACCTTTGATTGATTAGTTTTACTTCACGTTGATAGCGAAATTTGCGGTCTATTCAAGCACGGGTGAAGCCATAACAATCAAGCCATCTTAAACACACCGGAGATTGATATGAAAGTTGCACTCATTGGCGCCACAGGTTTTGTGGGCACCCCTGTTCTGGCCGAACTGCTCAACCGCGGCCACCAAGTCACCGTGCTGGCGCGCAACCCCGGCAAAGTGGCGGCCCAACCCGGCCTGACCGTGGTCGCTGCCAACGCGCTGGACGCCGCCCAAGTGGCCGCCGCCGTGGCCGGGCATGACGCCGTCGTCAGCGCCTACAACCCCGGCTGGAGCGAGCCGCAGATTCATGACTTGTTCTTGCAAGGCAGCACCGCCATTGTCGAAGGCGTCAAACGCGCCGGGCTGAAACGCCTGCTGGTGGTGGGTGGCGCGGGCAGCCTGTTCGTTGCTCCCGGCGTGCAGCTGGTGGACACCCCGCCGTTCCCCGCCCAATACAAGCAAGGCGCGCTGGCCGCCCGCGAAGCGCTGAACCGCCTGAAGCTGGAAACCACGCTGGACTGGAGCTTTGTCTCACCCCCCATCGGCCTGGCCCCCGGTGCACGCACCGGCCAGTACCGCACCGGCCTGGACGACCTGCTGCCCGGCGTGGGCGACACCCCTGCCGGCATTTCAGTGGCCGACCTGGCCGTGGCGATGGTGGACGAACTGGAAACCCCGCGCCACGTGCAACAGCGCTTTACCGTGGCGAGCTGAGGCGGACAAGCGGTACGGGCTTGCAAAGCCTGCTGACGCCTGTTCGTCAGATCTCAGACGTTTCACGCAGTGACCGCCATGCGGTCATTCCCCCAGCGCCTTGAGTTTGCGGTACAGCGAGCGCTCGCTGATGCCCAGCTGGCTGGCCAACGCGGCCCGGCTGCCCGGGTGCGCGGCCACCAACTGCTGCAGCGCAGCGCGCTCAAGCGCCTGCAGCGCACCCGGGGCGGGCAGCAAGCGTGCCGCGCCAGCGCTACCCAAGGCCTCTGGCGCCAGGCCGGGGGCCAAGACATCGCTGGGTGGTGTGACCGACGGGCGCCGACCCGACACCAAGGCCTGCTGCACATGCGCGGCTTCGATGGTGTCACCATCACACAGCAAGGCCGTGCGCTCCAGTAAATTGCGCAACTCCCGCACGTTGCCCGGGTAGTCCTGCGCCTCCAGCAAACTCAGGGCGGGCGTGCTCACCTGCAGTTTGCGGATCGGTGCCACGCGCGCCAGCAAGGAGGCCACCAACAGCGCAATGTCCTCCCGGCGCTCGCGCAGGGCAGGCAAATGGATCGGAAAAGTGCTCAGCCGGTAATACAGGTCTTCACGAAACAGGCCTTGCGCCACCCACCGGTCCAGGTCGCGGTGGGTCGCCGACACCACGCGAATATCGGCATGGCGTTGCTCGGTGCTGCCGACGCGGCGGTAGGTGCCGGTCTCCAGCAGGCGCAGCAGCTTGACCTGCATGGCCAGCGGAATGTCGCCCACCTCGTCCAGAAACAAGGTGCCGCCGCTGGCCGCTTCCACCAAACCGCCGCGCGCCGTGTTGGCGCCGGTAAAAGCGCCGCGCTCATGGCCAAACAACTCAGACTCAAACAAGTTTTCCGGCAAGCTGGCGCAGTCCACCGCCACCAACGGCCGGTGGGCGCGTGGGCTGGCCTCGTGCACGGCGCGGGCCACCAGTTCTTTGCCGGTGCCGGATTCGCCCAGCAGCAGCACCGTGGCCATGGCGGGTGCCACCCGCGCCACCAGGCTCAGCATGTGCTGAAACGCCGGTGCCCGACCAATCAGCCCTTGCGCCGCCGACTGGCCTTGCGCCACGCGCAGCGGCTCCATTTTTTCGATAAAAAAGGCCTGCTCGCCACTGGCATTGAGCAGCGGGGCCAGTTCAATATTGACGTACGCCTCGCCCTTGGGCGTGTGGTGCAGGTGCAGCACCCGCTCACGCTGGCCCGATTCGCGCGCCTTGACCAGAGGGCACGATTCGCCTGCCTGATCGCAGGGCACGCTAAAGCGGTGCGACACCTCAAAACAGGTGCGCCCGACCACGCTGCGCTCGGGGCTGAACTGGCGCCGGTAGGCCGCATTGGCCGCCAGAATGCGGTACTGCGTGTCAAACAAAATATGCGGCTCGGGCAGGCCTTCGAGGTAAGACATCAGTTCCGGCAGTGGCTTCACGGGGACTCCTTCAGTAAGGCTGTCAGTTTATGACTTAATTAGCAGTTTCTGCCAATTCTGGCAGTCAGCACCTTTATCACTGACAGACATCAACCCAGGCACAACATCACAAGCCCTTGAATTCAAACAGGTTTTTCAAATCCCATACCGTGGCACGCTTCTTGAATTAATACCTTGGTGTGCCGTCATTGCAAAACCCGGTCGCAAGCGTCTGGCACCCCAAGGAGAATTTGAATGTATTTCCGTATCCTGCACGACGAAGCTGGGGGTGAATTGAGCTACCTGCTGGCTGACACCGTCACCCGCGAGGCGGTGTTGATTGACCCGAATGGCCGGGATGTGCCGCTGCTGTCCGCCCTGCTGGCCGAGCGCGAGCTGCGGCTGCGCTGGGTGCTGCGCACCCACCAGCACGACCACCTGAAACCGCAAGAATCCAAACTGCTGGCAGGCTTGGGCGCGCCGATGGCGCAAGGCGCCTTGCAGGCCGGGGCACATTTTGCTGCTGACGGTGATGTGCTGGACTTTGGCCATGAGCTCATCCGCGTGATGGCGACACCGGGTCATACCGAAGCGTGTCTGAGTTTTGCCTGGCGCGACCGGGTGTTTTGCGGTGGCTTGCTGGCGGTTGAGGCCTGCCGGGAGCAGCCCACACCAGCCGCCCCCGAAGACCTGTGGGACAGCGTGACCCAGCGCATTTTTACCCTGCCCGATGAAACGCTGTTATTTTCTGGGCATGATCGACGGGCCCGCACCGTGACGACCGTGATGGAGCAGCGCCGCTGGCACCCCTTGTTTGCAGGCGTCTCCCGGGACGAGTACCTGGCCCGCGTCGCCGACCTGGCCGCCCAAACCCTGCAGGCACATTAATAGATTGAAAAACCGACCATGACGACAGAAGTGACCCCAACCCCTTACGAAGCGCTGGGTGGAGAAGCGGGCGTGCAACGCCTGGTGCACCGCTTTTACGCGCTGATGGACGAGCTGCCAGAGGCCTACACTGTGCGACAAATGCACCCCGAAAGTCTCGCGGGCAGCGCAGAAATGCTGTTTGAGTTTCTCTCGGGCTGGCTGGGCGGGCCGTCTTTGTACATCGCCAAGAAAGGGCATCCCCGACTGCGCATGCGCCACGCCCCCTATGCGGTGGGCACGACGGCACGCGACGAATGGATGCTGTGCATGCAACAGGCACTGACCGAGCAGGTCAGCGATGTGGCATTTCGGGCGCGCCTGATTGAAACTTTTGCCCAAATGGCAAACCACATGGTGAATACCGATTCGACGAAGGAAAACACGTGAACAACAAAACCACCGGGGCCAAAAAAGTTATCCCCATCACCCCCATGGAGGCGTACACCCCGCTCGTCCAGGCGCCGGAGCAGGAGGCCAAGCTGGTCTCCCTGTACGCCGCGCACAAAAAGATTTACCCACGCAGTGTCTCGGGCCTGTTCAACAACTGGCGCTGGGCGGCCGTGTTTCTGACGCAGCTGGTGTTTTACGGCTTGCCGTGGCTTGAATGGGGCCAGCGCCAGGCGGTGTTGTTTGACCTGGGGGTGCGGCGGTTCTATATTTTTGGTCTGGTGCTGTACCCGCAGGATTTCATTTACCTCACCGGCATGCTGGTGATTGCGGCACTGGCGCTGTTCCTATTCACGGCGGTGGCCGGGCGTCTGTGGTGCGGCTACGCCTGCCCGCAGACGGTGTACACCGAGATGTTTCTCTGGATCGAGAAGCTGCTGGAAGGCGACCGCTCGGCCCGTATGCGCCGGGATGCCAAGCCGATGTCGGCCGACAAGTTGTGGCGCAAATCCGCTAAACATTTCCTGTGGTTGTTGGTGGCCTTGTGGACCGGCTTTACCTTTGTCGGTTACTTCACCCCCATCAAAGAACTGAGCCGTGAGTTCCTGAGCATGGGCATGGGGCCATCAGAAATTTTCTGGACCCTGTTCTACGGCTTTGCCACCTACGGCAACGCGGGCTTCATGCGCGAGCAGGTCTGCCTGCACATGTGCCCGTATGCACGCTTTCAAAGCGCCATGTTTGACAAGGACACGCTGATCGTCACCTACGACGAAAAACGCGGTGAGCCGCGTGGTGCCCGCTCCAAAAAGGCCGATCTCTCGACGCTGAACCTGGGTTCGTGCGTGGACTGCAGCCTGTGCGTGCAGGTCTGCCCCACCGGCATCGACATTCGCAAGGGCCTGCAATACGAGTGCATTGGCTGCGGCGCCTGTGTGGACGTGTGCGACACCGTGATGGACAAGGTCGGCTACCCGCGTGGCCTGATCAAGTACGCCACC
>CAJAFJ010000510.1 GCA_903938955.1 uncultured beta proteobacterium
AGCGCGACAGGCTCGGCACCGTGGCCGCCGATACGCCATAAAACGGCACAAAAACCGAGTCTTCCACACCGAAATTCATGTCCGGCAGCAAATACAGCGGGTCACCGGCCCGCAATGCCGCCACGATGCTTTTAACGCCCTCAACACGACCGAACAACCGGGCTTGCCCAAAGCGCTGGCGCCCCGCCAGAATCCAGGCATCCAGCGTTTTGTTGGCCTGGTCGGTGTAAATGGTGGTGAAGTGACGCGGCAATTGCTGGGTCAGCGCGGTCCAGCCCGCATCCAGCCCGACAAAATGCGGAGCAAAAATAACCACCGGCGCCAAGCCCTGTAACTCGCTCACCGCACCCGTCAGGGTCAAGCGCTGGCGCACCACGTCAGGCGCGCCATGCCAGAGCCAGCCCCGGTCCAGCCAGGCTTGCGCGAAATGAACAAAGGTCTGAAACGTCAGCACCCGAATCTGGCGTGGGGATTGATCTGGAAAGCACAGGCGCAAATTGGTGGCCGCAACCCGGCGCCTTGGCACCGCCAACGCATACAGCACGCACCCCAACAGCCAACCCAAGGCGCGCACCCACCCCAAAGGCAAGCGCCCCAGCAGGTGCATGAACCTGATGCCGACACGACTCAACATACAAACAAGGGCTTTCTCATGCGTCGTGCCGGGGCTGTTTGTAGCGGGCGTAGCCCCACAAGTATTGCTGTGGGCATTCGCGGATCAGTTGCTCCATGGCCTGGTTGATCTGAACCACCGCGGTGTCGAGGTCCGGCGACAGCGCCGTCGTCATTTCCCGAAAATGCAAGCGAAAGCCGCGCCCCCACGACAAACGTTCACCCCAAACCAACAACACGGCCGCGCCGGTTTGTTGCACCAGTCGTGCGGCCAGGGTCATGGTGTAAGCCGGTTGCCCAAAAACAGGCGCCCATTGCCCCATGCCTTCTGGCGGCACCTGATCGGGCAACAACCCCACCGCCTGGCCTGCGCGCAAGGCACGAATCATCTGGCGCACACCGGAGAGATTGGTGGGCACCATGCTGATGCCAGGGCGTTGGCGGGCCAGCGCCATGACCTTGGCCAGCCAAGCTTGGCGGGCGGGCCGGTACAAAATAGTCAAAGGCCCGTACTGCGCGCTGAAACGCTCGGCCACGCGCTGGGGCGCAATCTCGAAACAGCCCAGATGCGGCGTCAAAAAGACAATGCCCCGCCCGGCGGCGTAGGCCTGGGCCACACAGGCCTCGTTCTCCCATTCGCAGCGTGGCGCGGCGCCCAGCCACAGGCGCGGCAACTCGGCCACCAGGCGACCACTCTGCGCCACGGCACCCCGCCACTGCCACCAGCCCATGCCAGCTTGGTGCGCATTGGCCAGAAAACGTCGGCGATAGACCCCTGATGCCGCAAACACCAGCCAACCCAAACCGGCACCCAGCCCATGCACCAGCCACAAAGGCAAGACGGAGAAAAATCTAAAAAGGGTGATCATCAGTTGAGTAAAATCAAAAAGGTCGCTGAGTTACGGAACTACTTGCAGGGCGACACGCAATGGCTGCTCGCGAGAGCCAACATTGTGCCTTGTCCCTCGGGACAACACTGCTAAAGCGTTCGCGGCCAGCCCTCCAGCTCAAGCAACGCAGTCTTCAACCTGTTTGAACTTGAGATTGGAACCCCGCTATGGCGAACGATTCGCGCTTTACCCTCGACCTTTACGCCATCGGCAACGCCCTGGTCGACTCCGAATACGAAGTGTCTGACACCCACCTGCAAACCATGGGTGTGGACAAACGGCACATGACCCTGATTGACGCGCCGCGCCGCGCTGAACTGCTGGACCACCTGCACGCCACGCCCCCACGGCGCACCGGTGGCGGCTCGGCCGGCAACACCGTGGTGGCACTGGCACAACTGGGTGGACGGGCGTTTTACTCGTGCCGCGTGGCCAATGACGAGTTAGGCGCGTTCTACACCCAGGATTTGATCGCCAACGGCGTCGCCACCAACCTCACCCACGCAACACCCGCCGCAGGCCAGACCGGCAGCTGCATGGTGATGGTGACGCCCGATGCCGAGCGCAGCATGAGCACGTTTTTAGGCGCCACCGCTGAGCTGGATGCCAGCGCCCTGCACGAGCAGGACATTGCCCAATCCAGAATTTATTACATGGAAGGCTACCTCGCCGCCTCGCCCACTGGCTTGCAGGCGGCGCTACAGGGCCGCCAGATTGCCCAAGACGCCGGCGTGGCCCTGGCTACCACCTTGAGCGATGTGAGCATGATCAACTTTTGCCGCCCTGGTCTGGACGCCATCGTCGGCCAGGGGCTGGACTACCTGTTTTGCAACGAGGAAGAGGCACAAGTGTGGTGCGGCACGCAGGACCTGCAGGTCATCTGCCAGCAATTGGGCCAACTGGCACGCACCGTCTGCCTGACGCGTGGCCCCCAAGGCTGTGTGGTGCTGGAAGGCGGGCAGCAAATTACCGTGCCCGCCGCAACCGTCAAAGCGCTCGATACCAACGGCGCCGGCGACATGTTTGCCGGCGCCTTTCTGTACGCGGTGACCCACGGCCACAGCCACGCCCACGCGGCGTGGCTGGCGAACCAGGCGGCCGCGCAGGTGGTGAGCCAATACGGCAACCGGCTCACGCGCGACGTCATGAGCAAGCTCAAAACCCGCTTCGCGCAGCATGTGGTTATTTGAAGCGTATTAAAATGCCAGCATCGCCGAGTTACTGAACAACTTGCAGGGCGATTCATAAATTCTGCTAAAGCGTTCGCCAAAGCCCAAAAGCCCAAGCAACGCAGTCTCTCACTTGTTGCAACTTGCCTTTACTGGAGCTTAAAACCATGGCGAACGACTTTCTCTTTACCTCCGAGTCCGTCTCTGAAGGTCACCCCGACAAGGTGGCCGACCAGATTTCGGATGCCATTCTTGACGCGATTTTCAAGCAGGACCCCAAGTCCCGCGTCGCCGCCGAGACTTTGTGCAACACCGGCCTGGTCGTGCTGGCCGGTGAAATCACCACCAACGCGAATGTGGACTACATCCAGGTCGCCCGCGACACCATCAAGCGCATTGGCTACGACAACACCGAGTACGGCATCGACTACAAAGGTTGCGCGGTGCTGGTGGCTTATGACAAGCAAAGCAACGACATCGCCCAAGGCGTGGACCATGCGTCCGACGACCACCTGAACACCGGCGCTGGCGACCAGGGCCTGATGTTTGGCTATGCCTGCAATGAGACGCCCGAGCTGATGCCCGCGCCCATTTACTACGCCCACCGTTTGATGGAGCGCCAGGCGCAACTGCGCAAAGATGGTCGCCTGCCTTTTCTGCGCCCCGATGCCAAGAGCCAGGTCACCCTGCGCTACGTGGACGGTAAGCCACACAGCATTGACACCGTGGTGCTGTCCAGCCAGCACGCCCCCGAGATGAGCGATGGCCAGAAGATGAAGCCGGCGTTCATTGAAGCGGTGATTGAAGACATCATCAAACCGGTGCTGCCCAAGGAGTGGCTGACCGAGAACACCAAGTACCTGATCAACCCGACCGGGCGTTTTGTCATTGGCGGCCCGCAAGGTGATTGCGGCCTGACCGGACGCAAGATCATTGTCGACACCTACGGCGGTGCCTGCCCGCACGGCGGCGGCGCGTTCTCCGGCAAAGACCCAACAAAGGTGGACCGTTCGGCCGCCTATGCCGCACGCTACGTGGCGAAAAACATTGTGGCCGCCGGTCTGGCACGCCAGTGCCAGATTCAGGTGGCCTACGCCATCGGTGTGGCCAAACCCATGAATGTGACGGTGTACACCGAAGGCAC
>CAJAFJ010000511.1 GCA_903938955.1 uncultured beta proteobacterium
CCAACACCGGCTCCAACCTGATGGGCTACCCGACCGACATCAACGGCGTGGCGACCAGCAACACCCTGATCCCGCTGCAACTGCCGACCAGCGCCCCGATCGGCGCCAACGCCACCACCGAAATCACCGCCGAGTTCAACCTTGACGGCAGCGCCCCGATTGCCACCGCGGTGACTGGCATCACGGCCGCCTACACCTCGGGTTCGATCACCAACTTCGACTTCAGCGTGCCAGTGCCCACTACGTCCCTGGCCTCGGGTACCTTCTCGCAACCGACCTCCACCAACCCCGCAGACGCCTACCAATTCTCGCTGGATGGCGTGGTTATTTCTGACCGGCTCATGGATGGCGGCACCGAAAGCCCCACCGCCGCCAACCTGGACATTGACATTGCGGCCTACGTTGCCGCCATGGACCCCACTTACACCCAAAGCGGCACCGTGGCCGGCGGCGATTTGGTCATCACCAAAAATGATGGCAGCGATCTGGTCATCGCCAAGTCGTTTTCCGACGGTGTGGGTTCGCTCGGCACCGCCGCCGGCACCACCGCCGCGGGCACCTTTGCCAATCGAATCATTGCCACCCATACCGGCGGCACCGTCTCTGGCGAACGCAGCTTTACCGTCTCCGGCCCGGGCGGCACCCCCATGACCGTCACGCTGGACAACAACAGCGCCACCCTGCCGGTCACCGATATAACGTCCGCCGTGACCGCCATCCAGGCCAGCGCCGGCTACGCCGCCAGCGGACTGACGGTATCGGCCTCGGGCGACAACCTGGTCTTCACCGCCACCAGCGCCAACAAATCAGGCGCCATCACCTTCGGTGGCACCAGCCCCAGCCTGGTGACCAACAATGGCACCAGCGTGGCCGGCGTCACCGCCACCGCCGCCGAGCCCACCCCGCGCGCCACCTACGGTACCTCGTTGACCGCCTACGACAGCAAAGGCATTGCGGTGCCCGTCAACCTGTACTTCAGCAAAGTCACGCCTTACACCGCGGGCACCGACGAGTGGGCGGTGTACGACTCCGCCACCGGCCCCAGCGTGGGCTCGCTGGTGTTTGACACCAGCGGCAAATTGCAAAGCAACACCGTCGGCAGCCTGATGCTGACCCCCACCCAACCCAGCGTAGTGCCCCCGTTCCCGGTCACCGTGGACTTCAGCAAGGTCACGCAATATGGCGGCGCCTTCGCGGTCTCCAACCTGACACAGGACGGCTACGCCCAGGGCAATCTGGTGGGCCTGAAAATTGGCGAGGACGGCAAGATCACGGCGCGCTACTCCAATGGCGAAACCCAGATCAATGGCCAGATCGCACTCTCCGACTTCACCAACGTGCAGGGCCTGGTCCCCACCGGTGGCGGCAACTGGCTTGAAACCTATGCCTCGGGACAACCCCTGCCAGGCGCACCAGGCAACGGCAAATTCGGCGCCCTGCGCTCCGGCGCGGTGGAGGAGTCCAACGTCGACCTGACCGCCGAACTGGTCAACATGATGACGGCGCAACGCGCCTACCAGGCGAATGCGCAAACCATCAAGACACAAGACCAGATCATGTCCACGCTGGTCAACCTGCGTTAACGCCAAGCCCCCCTGTAACCCAGCCCCAAGGAGCCGCCATGGACCACCTCATTTACACCGCGATGACCGGCGCGAACGCGGCCGCCAACCGCCAGGCGGTCCTGTCGAACAACCTGGCGAATGCGTCCACCAACGGGTTCCGGGCCGAGTTATCGACCTTTCGCGCGGTGCCGGTTCAGGGCGAAGGCGCCTCAACCCGGGTGATGGCGCTGGAAGCCACGCCCGGTCACCTGGACCTCCCCGGCCCGGCGCAACGCACCGGGCGCAGCCTGGACGCGATGACCACCGGCAACGCCTGGTTTTCGGTGCAGGCGCTGGACGGCACCGAGACCTATACCCGCAACGGCTCTTTTGAAGTCGACAACGAAGGCACCCTGAAAACCGGTAACGGGTTGACCGTGCTGAGCGATGGCGGCGCACCCATCACGGTCCCCACCGGGGCCGAAGTCTCGATTGGCTTTGACGGCAACCTCAGCGCCAAGGTCGGCAACCAGCCGCCCACCGGCATCGGGCGACTGAAAATGGTGACCCCGACCGCCGACGATCCGTTGAAACGCGGTGCCGACGGCCTGTTTCGCTCCACCTCGGGCGACCCCCTGCCCAACGACGCCAATGCGCGCCTCAATGTCGGCGTGCTGGAAGGCTCGAACGTGAACGCGATCGAAACTATGGTCGGCATGATTGCCACCGCCCGCCAGTTCGAGACCCAAATGCGGCTCATGCAATCCGCTGAAGCCAATGAAAAATCAGCCGACAAACTGCTGAGCATGCAGTAAGCCGACCAACATCCAAGGACACCATCATGATTAACTCCCTGTGGATCGCCAAAACCGGCATGGAAGCCCAGCAAATGCAGCTGGACGTGATTTCCAATAACTTGGCCAACTCATCCACCAATGGCTTTAAACGCGCCAACGCCGTATTTGAAGACCTGATGTACCAAAACCTGCGCCAGGCGGGATCCAACAGCTCCGAGCAATCGCAGCTGCCGACCGGCCTGCAAGTCGGCCTGGGTGTGCGCACCGTGGCCACCAGCCGTTCGTTTTCGCAAGGCGCACTGCAGCAATCAAGCAACAAGCTGGATGTGGCGGTGCAGGGCAATGGCTTTTTTCAGGTCACCATGCCCGACGGCACCACCAACTACACCCGCGACGGCTCGTTCCAGGTCGACTCGCAAGGCCGCCTGGTGACCGCCACCGGCCTGCCGATTGCCAACGGCGTGACGGTGCCGGCCAACGCCACCAGCATTGCCATTGCCGGTGACGGCACGGTCACCGCGCAAATCCCGGGCACGGTCGAGCCGCAATCGATTGGCAGCATCGCGCTGGCCAGCTTCATCAACCCGGCCGGTCTGGACCCCAAAGGGCAAAACCTGTACGCCGAAACCCCGGCCTCGGGCCAGCCCAACAGCGGCACCCCCGGCTCCAATGGCCTGGGCGGCCTGATGCAGGGCTATGTGGAAACCTCCAACGTCAACGTGGTGCAGGAGCTGGTGACGATGATCCAGACCCAGCGCGCTTACGAGATGAACTCCAAAGCGATCCAGACCTCGGACCAGATGCTGCAAAAACTGGCCCAACTTTAAGTAGAACACCATGACAACAGCACCTTCACGCGTCCAACACTTGAGTCGCACCTTGCGCCACAGCGCGTTGATTCTGGGGGTGGCCTGGGCCTGCGCGGGCTGCGAATCTCTGCCCAAAACAGTCAAAGTCGACTTTGCAGAAGCCCCACCCGCCCCGCCCGTGGCCATGGCACCGGCCCGTGCCAACAACGGCAGCCTGTTTCAAAAGGTCAGTTACCGCCCGGCCTTTGAAGACCCACGCGCCCGCGCAGTGGGTGACATTGTCACGATCAACATCGTGGAAACCGTGACCGCCAGCCAGGTCTCCAAATCCACCGCCAACCGCACCAGCTCCGGCTCGGCCAGCGTCTCGGCGTTTCCGCTGCTGTCCGGCGCGGACCTGGCCAACCTGGGCGCAGGCATAGGCACCAAATCCGCCAGCGACTTCTCCGGCAAGGGCGGCACCGAGAGTGCCAACACCTTTACCGGCTCCATCACCGCCACCGTGGTCGATGTGCTGCCCAACGGCCATCTTGTCGTCACGGGTGAAAAACAAATTGGTGTCAACCAGAATGTGGACGTGCTGCGCTTCTCCGGCACCATCGACCCGCGCCTGGTGCAACCGGGCAACATCGTCAACTCAACCCAGGTGGCCAATGCCCGGATCGAGTCCCGAGGTCGCGGTGCGCAGGCCGAAGCGCAAACAGTTGGCTGGTTATCACGGTTCTTTTTCAGCTTTCTACCTTTCTAAAGATTATGAGAATAGTGGCGAGGGGTAACCACCATGCACACTATTCACACACCACACCAACACCGCCACTTCTGGCTTTGGACCGCGCTTGCGCTGCTGGCCAGCCTGGGGCTGACCGGCACCGCACAGGCCAGCCGGATCAAGGAAGTGGCCGCGGTTGAAGGCGTTCGCAGCAACCAGCTGACCGGTTTTGGCTTGGTGGTGGGTCTGGACGGCACAGGTGACCAAACCACCCAAATGCCCTACACCTCGCAGGGCCTGACCAATTACCTGAAACAGCTGGGCATCACACTGCCCGCCGCCCAGATGGCGTCACTGCAACTCAAGAACGTGGCCGCCGTGCTGGTCACCGCGCAACTGCCGGCCTTTGCCCGGCCAGGCCAGGCGATTGATGTGAACGTGTCCTCCATGGGTAATTCCAAATCCTTGCGCGGCGGCATGCTGATTGGCACGCCGTTGAAAGGCGCCGATGGCGAGGTCTACGCCATGGCGCAGGGCAACCTGATCGTCGCCGGGGCGGGCGCTGCCGCCGGCGGTAGCAAGGTGCAAATCAACCACCTGAGCGCCGGCCGCATCCCGAATGGTGCGCAGGTCGAGCGCGTGGTGCCGACCCCGTTGCTGGAAGGCGACAGCATCAACCTGGGCCTGGAGGCCTCGGACTTCCAGACCGCGCGCCGGGTCGCGCAGACCATCAACAAACGCTTTGGCGAAGGGGTGGCCAAAGCGCTGGACGGGCGCACCATCAAGGTCAACGCCCCCACCGAGTCAGACGCCCGGGTCACCTTCATTGCCGAAATGGAAGAGTTGGCGCTGGAGTCGTCCACGCCCGCCGCCAAGGTGGTGATCAACTCCCGCACCGGCTCGATCGTGCTGAACGGCGCCGTCACGCTGGGCTCGTGCGCGATTGCCCACGGCAACCTGTCGGTCAGCATCACCACGACCCCGATGGTGAGCCAGCCCAACCCCTTGTCCAACGGACAAACCGTGGTGGCCGAAAAAAGCAACATCCAGATCCGCCAGGAACCCGGCATGCTGATCCAGCTGCCACCGTCCAACCAGTTGTCTGAAGTGGTGCGCGCCCTGAATGCGCTGGGCGCCACACCACAAGACTTGCTGGCCATTTTGCAAGCCATCAAGGCCGCGGGCGCGCTGAACGCGGAGCTGGAGGTGATCTGACATGAGCTACGGAAAAATTTCATCCGCATCCGATTCGCTGGCCGCGGATGCGCGGTCCCTCAGCACCCTGAAGCTGCAGGCGGGCCAAAACACGCCGGCCGCGATCAAGGAAACTGCGAAACAGTTTGAGTCCTTGTTCATGCGTGAGCTCATGAAAAGCATGCGCGAAGCGACCATGAAATCCGGTCTGACCGACAACCCCGGCAGCGACTTGGGCACCGACCTGCTGGACCAGCAGTTTGCCGTGCAGATGTCGGGCAAACCCGGTGGCCTGTCAGATTTGATTGCCGCGCAACTGTCGCGCCAGATGGGCGGCGAGGAAGCCGGGGCGGTGGATGCCTTCAAAAAATCAGCCGCCAGCGCCGTCCCGACCAGCGCGTTAGGCAAAGCCTCCGCCCTGGCCGCTTATGGCGCCAACGGGGCAGTGGCCCGCACCCCCACCGTCAGCCAGAGCAACTTTGTGGAGCGCCATACCGCCGCGGCGATCAAAGTAGAGAAAGAGTCCGGCATCCCCGCCAGTTACATGGTCGGACAAGCCGGTCACGAGACCGGCTGGGGCAAACACGAGATCAAGATGAAAGGCGGGGCCTCCGCGAACAATCTGTTTGGCATCAAGGCCGGCCCCGGCTGGACCGGCAAGGTGGCTGAAGTGACGACCACGGAATACGTCAACGGCGTGGCCAAAAAAACCATCGCCAAGTTTCGGGCCTATGACTCGTGCGAAGACTCGTTCAAGGACTACGCCCGGCTCATCACCAAATCACCGCGTTATGCCAAAGCCAGCCAGCAAACCGGCTCGGCCCAGGCCTATGCCGCCAGCCTGCAAAAAGCCGGCTACGCGACCGATCCGAATTACGCCAACAAACTGGGCAACGCCATTAACGTGGCGCAGCGCCTGCAACGCGCCCAGACCGTGGCGCAAAGTGTATGAGCGGCTTACTTAACGTTGGCACCCGTGCCCTGCAAGCCAACCAGGTGGCGCTGCAGACGGCGGGCAACAACATTGCCAATGTCAACACGGCGGGCTACTCGCGCCAGAACGTGGTGCTGCAAACCGTGGAAGGCCAGTTCACGGGCGGCGGCTACATCGGCAAAGGCGTGACCGTTGAGACCATCCAGCGCAATTTCAGCGCCTTCCTGACACGCCAGTCAGCGCTGGCCGGCGCCACCGCCTCGGCCGACGCGACCCGTTCGGACAAACTACAGCAGCTTGAAAGCATCTTCAGTGGCGGCAGCACCGGCCTGGGCGCAGCGGTCAACGACATGCTGAACGCCTTTTCGGACGTGGCCAGTGCGCCCGCCGACCTGACCGCGCGCACCGTGGCGCTGACCCGCGTCGACGAAACGGCCGCGCGCATGCGCTCCGCATCCCAGAGCCTGGACGACTTGCAGCAAGGCGTAACCCAGGAACTATCGCAAAAGGCCAGCGCGGTCAACACCCTGGCGCAAAACATTGCCGACGTCAACGGTCAGATTGCCCGCGTTCAGGGCGCCGGGCAACCACCCAACGACCTGCTGGACCGGCGCGACCAACTGGTGCGCGAGCTCAACGTGTACATACAAACCACGTCCATCCCGGCCGACGACGGCACGCTGGGCATTTTTATCGGCGGTAGCCAAGCCCTGGTGCTGGGCAGCTCGGCCTCGACTCTCAACATCAGCGCGACCGACGGCACCTACAGCGACGCCCTGAAAAGCAAATTGACCATCACCCGCGACGGGCAAACCACCGCGCTGGACGAAAACGCGCTGGGTGGCGGCGAGATATCGGGCCTGCTGCGCTTCCAAAACAACGACCTGGCCGAAGGCCGCAACCTGCTCGGGCGCCTGACCCTGGCCATCAGCTACAGCATGAATGAGCAGCACCAGTTAGGGCTGGACCTGGATGGCAACAAAGGCGGCAACCTGTTCACCTTCGCCCCCCTGGGCATCAACAACATCCTGGAGCCGACTCCGCCGTCCCCGACCAACACCGGTCTGCATGCGGCGTCCGTGACGCTGAATATCAGCGACCCGACCCAATTCGAGGCCTCGGACTACGAACTGGTGTTCACCTCCGGCACCGGCGGCGCCATCACCCGCAAGTCCGATGGCATGGTGACCGCCTTCACCTTCACGCCCGGCAACAGCAGCCAGAACGGCACGTTCGCGTTCAACAACCCTGCCACCAACCTCCACGACCTGCCGTCGATTGATGGCCTGGAACTGGGTGCCCTCACCAGCAGCGCCCCGGTGGCGGGCGACCGCCTGCTGCTGAAACCGTTCAGCACCACGGCGAACAATATTCAAAGCGCGTTTTCGACCCCCCGCGCCCTGGCTGTGGCCAGCCCGGTGGTGGGCAGCATGGGCGTGCAGAACAAGGGCAGCCTGCAGCAAAGCTCGCTGCTGGCGCGCAGCAATGCCACGCCGCTGGTGGATGTGCCCCTGACCCTGACCTTCACCAGCGCCACGCAATACATCCGCAGCGACGATCCTTATTTCAATAACTACGCCAGCGGCGCGTCGCCCCAGCCCGAGGCGTTCAACTACACCCCGGGCCAGGCCATCAACTCGGCCATCGGCAACGGCATGCCGGGCTGGTCGGTCACGCTGCAGGGCTCGCCGGTTGCGGGCGACACTTTCAGCGTAGCGGACATCAAGAACAACCCGTCGGTGGACCTCAAACTCAACTCGGGCAACGCCAGCGCCATGATGGGCCTGCGCGATGTGGCGATGTTCGACGGGGCCGCACTGACCGATGGCTACGCCGGGCTGATCGCGCAAATTGGCATTCGCACCCAAAGCGCTAACTACGCCGCCGAGGTGTCGAGCTCAATCGCCTCGAACCTGGAGCAGGAACGGACCGGCGTCTCGGGCGTCAACCTGGACGAGGAAGCGGCCAAACTGCTGCAATTCCAGCAGGCCTATCAAGCCTCCGCCAAAATGATCCAGATTGCACAGGGCATTTTTGACACCCTGATTCAAACCATGGGCCGCTAAGCCGGCAGTGAACAGGAGCACACAGCATGACTTCATTTTCCCGACTTGGCTCGGCCAACACCTACGACAACGCCATCCGCAACCTGTCCATCCGGCAGTCCAACCTGTCGCAAATGCAGGAAAACCTGACCACCGGCAAACGTGTGGTGACGGCCAGCGACGACCCGACCGGGGCCGCACAAGCCGAGCGCGCCTTGAACCGCATCAGCCGCATTGCCACCGACCAGCGCGCACTCGAATCCCAGCGCAGTGCCATCACCATGGGCGAAAGCACCCTGGGCGATGTGACCGAAGCGCTGCAAAACTTTCGTGAGCTGGTGGTCAGTGCCGGCAACGGCACCCACTCCGCGGCCGAACGCAAAACCATTGCCCAGCAACTGACCGGCCTGCGCGACCAGATTTTTTCGCTCTCCAACCGCACCGATTCCAATGGGCAACCACTGTTCGGTGCGCTGGGCAGCACCGCCACGCCGTTTGTCAGCCCCCAGACCGCCACGCCCAACTACACCTTCAACGGTCTGCCGGGGCAAACCAACAGCAGCGAAGTGGCCATCCCCTTTGCCCTGGACGGCAACAGCGCCTTCATGCTGTCCACCGGCAACGCCATCTTCAACCCGGTGGTGAGCCTGGCCGCCGTGCCGCCGGACCGGACCCTGACGATCAGCCCGCTGGAGGTGCTGGATGCCGCTGCCGTCACGGGTTCGTCCTACCAGATCGACTTCACGGCCGTGGACCCCGGCGTCAGCGGCGTCAGCGGCTCGGCCACCGTCACGTACAACATCACCGAACTGGCGCCCTATGCCGGTGCCACGCCCTTCACCAGCACCGTCACCGTGGTGCCCGACATTCCGTACGCCGACACCAGTTCCTTTAGCGTCACCGACATCCCCGGCCTGAAGTTCAGCCTGACCGGCAAACCGGCCGCCGGCGACACGGTCACGCTGGGCGCCATCAGCGGCACGTTTGCCACCGGCGATATCGTGACCATCACGCCCAAACCGACCAGCATTTTCAGCGTGCTCGACCAGGCCATCAGTGAAATTAGCGGCGCCACCACCGATGCCAACGCCACATTGGCGGTCAGCAAGGCGCTGGCCAATATTGACATCGGCATGAACCGCGTGTCGGCCGTGCGCGGCCAGGCCGGTGACTTGCTGAACCGCGCCGACCGCATCACCGCCGACCAGGAAAAACGATCGATCCAGATGGAAGCGGACCGCTCCCGCGCTGAAGACCTGGACATGGTGAAAGGTATCTCGGACTTCCAGAACCAGCAAACCGGCTTCCAGGCCGCCTTGCAGTCGTATGCGCAGGTGCAAAAACTGTCGCTCTTCAACTACATCAGTTAACACCATGACCAGCACTGTTCTGGGCAGCGTCGCCCTCGGTTACCAGTTTTTGTGGGACCGGCTGCGCCAACCGCGTGGTGTGCAACTGTTTGTCGGCATGGCAGACCACACGCCGGTGGACGCGCAGCACCTGTTGAGCGCCCTCAGCGAGTTGTGGCCGGACCAGGCGCCCTCGCTGCTGCTGTCGATCCAATCACCCCGGCTGCTGCGCGACCTGCTGGAACACGCCCCGGCCAGCAGCCGCTGGATTGAGGTGCCCGAGTGGCAACTGCAAGACCCAGCCCTGGCCCGCTGCGTGCAGCAGGCGCACCAGCGCGGCCTGAAACTCATCTGGCGCGGCGAGCCGGGCGAGCGCCCCAGCGCAGCGCTGGCCCCCTGCTTTTTACGCACCATCCTGAGCCTGACACCGGTGG
>CAJAFJ010000512.1 GCA_903938955.1 uncultured beta proteobacterium
ACCATTGGCAGGTTGAGCAAAGTGTTCAGTCATCGCTTGATGGCGCGCCAAGCTTGTATGTGTTGCACAAAAGCAACCCACCTCGCGGCTTTTTGAGTTGGTTTCCATTCACGTCATTCTTTTTTTGAGTTCATAGCCATGTCATTTCCCGAGTTTTTCAAACAAGTTCCAGACATCACACTGGCCGATCCGTTGGCTGATTTTTTGGGCGCTGCCGAGGGCGGTCTGCTGCGCTATGGCTATGCCGATGCGGTCAAGCTGGCAGGTCATTCTTGTCCGACGGTGGCATCAGCGTACTGGCTTGGTGTTCGCGCCCTACAGCAGCTCTATCCCGATGCGGTGCCACAGCGCGGCAGCATCGCTGTTGATCTGCGACAGACATTGGCCTCTGGCACCACCGGTGTGGTGGCCAATGTGTTGGGCCAACTCACGGGCGCTGCCAGCAGTGGTGGCTTTGCCGGCCTGAGTGGGCATTTTGTTCGCCGTGACCTGATGCACTTTGGTGTGGCCATCGCATCTGAAATCCGCTTCACGCGCACCGATACCGGCCGTGCCGTACTGGCGCAGTGCCATCTGCACAACGTGCCGGCGCATCCACGGACCATGCCCTTGATGCAAGCCTGTTTGTCAGGCACCGCCACCACGGCAGAGCGACAGGAATTTGGTCAACTCTGGCAGGCGCGCGTCGAGCAACTGTTGCTGGTGCATGGTTTTGATGATGCCGTTTTTGAAATTCGCGCCGTGTGAGGCAAGGCGGGCGGCCAACACAGTTGCCCGGCAGTGTGGTCATGGGCCGTGATGTGTCGATGCCCCATCCGGGTGTCAACGCAGCAGTGGCCGCCGGCTGGCGCTTGCGTCACCTACTGCGGGCACCGCATCGGTTGGCTTTTTTTATGGGGACCGTGATGCTGGCCGCGACTGCGGTTTGGTGGGGCTGTCAATTGCTGGCACAAGCGATGAACTGGCCGTGGCGCCCAGTTGTTCCGGTTGGTGTGATCCACGCACTGCTGATGAGCGTGTCCTACATGCCGCTGTTTTTTTGCGGATTTTTGTACACCGCTGGTCCCAAATGGCTCAAGCTGCCAGCTGTCAGTGCGCACCGCCTGCTGCCCGCATTGGCCATCATGGCGACGGGGTGGGCGCTGGCCTGGGTCGGAATGCACTGGCAATTGCAGGTGGCAACCCTGGGAATGGGGCTGGTGACGCTGGGTTGGGGAGCTTTAAGCCTGCGCTTTGCCCGTATGGTTCAAGACAGCCAAGTCAGCGACAAAACTCACACCCTGCTGGCCAGTGCCGCCTGCCTGATCGGGGTGGGTGTGATGTGTTGGCTGACTTTGTCGTTGGCACTGAACTCAACACCCCTGCTGCGCACTGGCATCCAGATGGGGATTTGGTGGTTTCTGGCACCGGTGTTCGTGGTGATGTCACACCGCATGATTCCGATTTTCAGCGCCAGTTTGATCGAGCCCCTGGATGTTAGGTGGCCCAACTGGGTGCTGGCAGTGATGCTGGGTGCGCTGCTGTTTGAGGGCGTGGTGAGTGTGCTTGACCTGTGGTGGTGGCCGCAGCCGCCAGCGCTGCGCTGGCTGCAATTGTTGATTGAGGCCACGCTGGCTTTTCTGATGCTGGGCTTGGCTGTGCGCTGGCGCTTCATCCAAAACCTGAAAATTCGCCTGATGGCCATGTTGCACGGTGGCTTCGTTTGGTTGGGGGTGGCGCTGGCGCTCAATGCCGTTTCACACGGGTTGATGGCTGCCAGCAGCGATACCGTGTCGCTTGGCCTGGCACCTCTGCATGCCATGACCATGGGTTACCTGGGGTGCACCATGTTCGCCATGGTAACGCGAATCAGCAGTGGCCATGGTGGACGCAAAGAGTCCGCTGACAAC